>JABXJU010000031.1 GCA_013375405.1 Candidatus Helarchaeota archaeon | reverse complement strand
AATGAAACGGGCTGATTACAACCTCTTAATTGAAAGTGGCTTTACTGCCTTTAAAAAGAGACCTGAATTGCAACAAGATTTTACAAAATATATGATACAGTACGCTAAACTAGGTGTAGGTAGATGGCTAAAAGAAATGGATGTTTTGTCCCTTGCAGAAGGAATTGTCGAGCTTCCTGTTGATATCATATCATTTCTAAGAGGATTTGATAATTTTCTTGTTGATCTAGTTAAAATCCCTGAAACTGTATTAGCGGCATGCGAAAGTACAGAGGATGAAATTTTGAAAATCCTAGATCTCCAACTTCCTCCTCAAAAACATAAACGAACAACCATGGTTCTCTTTGGATTCTCCCGAATTGCCACCAATTTTATAGGTCCTAAAAGGTTTGAAATGTTCTGGCCACAAATAAAAAGGATTACCGATTACATTATTAAAAAGGGTTGGATCGTTCAATTCCATTTGGATAATGATTATACAGATGCACTGGAGTATTTTACAGAGTTGCCTAAAGGGAAGATAATGTTTCATCTTGATCTAACAGATATATTCAAAGCTAAAGAAATTCTCGGGGATAGAGCCTGCTTGATGGGAAATATTCCTCCTCAACTCACTGCCATGGGAACACCAAAAGAAGTTGAGAAATATTGCCGGAAACAAATTAAGGGTTGTATGGAAGGCGGCGGGTATATGCTCTGTTCCGCTTGTGTCTTACCTGATGAGATCCCAGCCGCTAATCTGAAAGCGATGAAAGATTCCGTGATGAAATATGGTTTCTATCGAGCCTAAAAATTATAAATAGTTTTTTTAAATAATATAATAGGAAAGTGAGCCTATGAGTGAAGAAAAGAAGTTTATTCGTGGTTTTGCGACCCGTGCCATCCATGGGAGTGATGTGGCAAAGGGTGAACATGCGCCAATTTCGACTCCGATTTATCAAACGACTACATTTGATGTGAAACGTGTTTTAAAAGGAGAGACAAAAGTTAGGCCGGAATTCATATATACACGTGGAGGAAATCCCACCACCCGAGAATTTGAGCAAAAAATTGCAAATCTTGAGCATACCGAAAAAGGATTTGCCTTTGCTTCAGGGATGGGGGCGATATCTGGGACGATCCTTTCGTTATTGAAATCCGGGGACGAACTGATTACAGATCACGAAGTTTATGGCGGAACATGGAGTCTTTTCACCCATTATATTAAGAATTATGGAATTAAAGTTCATTTTATTAATATGGCAGATGAAACGCAGATAGAGGACACGATCACCGAAAATACTCGCATGTTATACACAGAGAGTCCCATGAATCCCACGTTAAAATTAGTGGATCTCAAACGAGTTGCTGAGATTGCGAAGGAACATGATCTGATCACAGTAATTGATAACACGTTCTGTTCGCCATATAATCAGACGCCGATTGATTTTGGAATCGATTATGTGATCCACAGCTGCACGAAGTATATTGGGGGGCATGGAGATGCCTTGGGTGGAATAACAGTTGGCACTTCAAAAAATGTTATAAAGATAATGTCAGAATCAATGGATTTGGGGAGCACACTTTCGCCGTTTAATGCTTGGCTATTTCTCAGAGGGTTGAAAACTCTTGAAATCCGGATGGAACGCCATAATGCAAATGCATTAGAACTTGCACAGTTTTTAGAAACCAAGGATAAAGTCGAACGTGTTTTATATCCTGGGCTTCCGACTCATCCACAATACGAGTTAGCAAAAACGCAAATGAATGGAAATAGTGGAATCGTTACCTTTTATCTTAAGAAAGGATCTAACGTCACAAATTTTATAAAAAATCTCGAAATTCCTGCTTATACCGTGAGTTTAGGAGATGCAGAAACGTTTATCGAAGACCCATTTTCCCTGACACATTTTTCAGTGGCCCGAAAGGTAAAGAAGGCAATAGGGATCACTAAGTACATGCTTCGAGTTAGTGTGGGGCTTGAAAATATTGAAGACCTCATAGATGACTTTCAAAGTGCATTCAATCAGATTTAAACCACGAATTATTTTCCTTCACCTTGGTTTTTTTGGTCGAATTACTGAATGTTTTTCATACCAACATTTAAATCATATTTCTAATTGGTTTTAAGAAAATTGAATGTAACGAAAACGTAAAAAATAACAATAAAATTTAAATTTTGAATTTAATCATTACCAATCATGAAGACTGTTCCTGTATTATCGTTAGCTCGAAGTGGATCTAGCCTATTAGCAGGTATTTTACACCGATTGGGCATCCGCATGGGCTCTGCTAAAGATTTACTTTTGGGGACACATGTAAATAAGTATGGCAACTATGAAAATCAAGATTTCTTCAAATTAAATGCTAAGATTCTCTATCATGCTGATTGTTATACTATTGGGTGGGCACATATACCAGATGATGAAAAAGTGAGAGCGTCAGTTGAAAGGTTTAAAAGTTGGATGAAACTTACCATACGTAAAAATGAGCGTCCATTATGGGGTTGGAAAGATGGTACGAGCATATATACAATGCCATACATGGAGAAATATCTCACAAATCCCTATTACATCGTATTAAAACGAGATGTAGAAAGTTGTGTAAGATCCCATATGAAAGCTGCAAAATTTATTGAATGGTATAAAACAGTTAAATACATGTTTAGATATTTCTCGTGGGGAAATCTTGCTGGTATGGGTTGGGGAATTTTAAAAACTCTTCTTATCAAGGGAAATTTTTTTAACAATGAAAACATATATCGGCAGGTTATTCTTGACGGTCATTCTAGAATGGATACGTTTGTAAAGGGTAGAAAGCACGTTAATATAGAATTCTTAGATTTAATAAAAAAACCTCGAGAAACTATTAATCATATTATTGATTTTCTTGAGATTAAACCATCACAATCTCGAATTCAAAAAGCACTAAAATTTATTGATAAAGACGAGGTTCATTTTTCAAGAAAAAAAAACTGAAGATATTATTATTGAATTGCTTTTCTCGCTTCTAAAAGCTGGTCGATTACCTTTTTAATAGAAGCTTCCTTGGTAAAAGGACTCATAATGAAACTCTTAATCGCACTAATTTCTTGGGACGGTTCATACACGGTAGTACGATAAGCTTCTGTGAATGATAGTGCAACACCCTCTCCACTATAGGCTTTTTCAACGGTATACTCATAAATATTACGGTTATATTTATTATGTTTTTCTAAATCTTTTGAGAATACAGGATCTTTCAACTCGTTTTGGTAATGTTCCTTGGCTTTTATTTTATCAGGATATACACGAAATAATGTTACACTTCCATAATTGTAGTCATTAATAACATCAATGAATTCATAACTTTCCAGCTTATCTCTCAGTAATTCCGCCATTTCAACTACATGCCCTATTATAACCCTATATCCTTCCTTACCTAAGAGGTTCAAGTTTGAAATCCCATTTATTGGTCCGCTTGCATCTCTCGAACATTCTAGCGTAAAGATACCGGGATGATACTTTCCAGTTTGGTATAGATATGGCATGGTAGATTTGTCGCGCGATATTAATGATAGATCGTCCCTATCTTTTACCAGAAAGAGGCTAGATATGTATGGGGAATAACCCGTTTTATGAAAATCAACTCCCAAACTGTCTGCGTGACGTAATTCTTTAATGAGATTAGAAGTGGCCCGTAAACTTTTTAAAGTTCTTTCTTTAAACCCAAGTGGATTTGTTTGAAAGTTATAGTCATTAAAAACTGCCCATATCCAGCCTATAACTGCATCAGCATGTATTTGAGGACTGTAAGATAAATTATACTCTTTTACTAGTTTATCTCTAATTTTTACAATTCCTTTCAGATCATCAATTCCAAAAGCATCTGTAGTTCCTTGAGTAGCGATGATACAGGCAATTTTATTGTCAGCTTCGATTTCCGCCTTTACCTTTTCTTCTAAAACTGATAATAGCATTTCGTTTTTTTGGTTAGTTGGAATTAAGACCAAATTGTCAGATCCAATACCCAACCATTGAGTACAATTGTATTTAGTATAATGAGCACAATCCGAAGCGAATACTTTAACAGGGTCTTTAATTCCCGTCTGGAAAGTTCCAGGAGCGCATTTTTCGAGTCCTACTTTTACGCCATAAAGGTTGGTTCCGGTTCCACCGAAGGTAAATACTCCTCCACTTTTCCTTGAATCATACCCTACCAAGTTAGAAATCATTGCAACCGCTTCAACCTCAGCCAATGAGAATCTGTGAGAATATTCATCTGATACTAAATTTGCATTGACAATACAAGCCGCAATCTTGGCAATAATCCCAGAAATTGGAGGCGGCCCAATTACATTCATTTGCGCATTTTGATGGCTCCAGTTGTACATTCCCTTACAATAATTAAGTATCTGGAGAATGACGTCTTCAATATTTGAAATTTCTCCGGGCATTTGAGAGGTCATTGCTTCCTTATACAATTCATCAATATTCTCCCGCACACCACCAAAAATCGGGACCTCACTCTTTAGATCATCAAAATAGTCAAGAAAATGCGAAATCGTAAATATAAAATAGCCATCCATAATTCTATTACTTGTAGGGGATTGAAAAAAAGTCAAGATTTTTTCTAATTTATCCTTATATCCCTTTGTTGCCATTTTTCACCTTATCTCCTAAGTCTGCAATTCAATTACGATATAATAACATGATTCCTCATTCTTAAAAAGGCGACTTACGGAATTTTTAATAAAGATCTTTTGAATTTAGAAAATATAAATTCTATATCGAGGTTTTTAAGATGGCTCCGGAATGTAACATAGATCGCAATCGTGAAATTTGTGGTTGTAGCTATATGTCTTGTGGTAAAAGGGGTAAGTGCTGTGAATGTATCAAATCGCATTGGAGCAATCAGGAATTACCAGGCTGCCTTTTCCCTCCCGAATTAGAAAAGACCTATGACAGATCCCTAAGAGCTTTCATTAATTATTGGAAGAATAAAGTTTAATTCTAAGGCGATGCATTATGGTCCGTTTTAGTCCTAAAGAAGTCGAATTATATGGTTGTTTATTGCAGGAAGTTCAGAAACTGCATGACCATCCTGATCAAGGTATAGGCACCCGTATTGAGCAATTAGCCAAGGAAATGCCGCAAGATATTTCATTATACTACCAGGATGATCACTGGACTTGGCAGGCCTTAAATGAAGAAAGTAATCGAATCTCCAATTACTTTAGCAAAGCTGGATTAGGTTCTGGCGAAACCATTGCATTGATGCTGGAGAATTCCCCTGAATATCTATTCTCCACAATTGGAATCAATAAAATTCAAGGAATAAGTGCATTAATCAACATCAATCAAAGGAAGCAAGCCTTAACACATTCATTCAAGATAGCTAACTCGAAAATGATTGTCGTAGATGGCGATTGCCTGCCCGCTTTTAATGAGATTATGGATACTTTACCTCACAAGCATACCCAAATCTTTGTGATTAACAACACTGAAGATATTCCTCATGATTTTATCGACTTACCCAGCGAACTAAAGACGATATCGGGAGTGAATCCAAAAACAACAGGGAATTCGACAATGCGACAGACTGCTTTATACATTTTTACTTCAGGTACTACAGGTCTCCCAAAAGCTGTAGTTATGCAACACATAAAATTATTTACTACAGGATTACTTATAGGAGCTGCCACTGCGCGATTGACTCCTAATGATGTAGTTTACATATTTACTCCCCTTTATCATAATCTGGCCTTAGGGACAGCTTGGATGGCAGCTATTCTCACTGGAGCCAAAACTGCACTAAGAAAGCGCTTTTCTGCCTCAAATTTTTGGAAAGATGTGCATAAATACAAAGCAACCTTAGCTATGTATGTGGGATCAATCCCTCGTTACCTCCTCAATCAACCAGTAAGCCCCTATGAGAAAAACCACAATCTTAAAGTGTGTGGGTTAGGGCTCAGAAAACAAATCTGGGAACAATTTAAAAATCGATTCCAAATTGAGAATATTTGGGAGTTCTATGGCAGCACAGAGGGACACAGACCATTTATGAATATAGATGAAGTTCCTGGAATGATTGGCCGCTGTAATATGACGGGGGTTATTCTGGCAAAAGTTGATCCAGAAACTGGAATTTTTTACAAAGATGAAAATGGGTATCTAACGAAGTGTATACCAGGAGACACTGGTATGCTTTTGCTCATAGTTGAAGGAAGGGGTATTTTTACAGGTTATAAAAATAAAGAGAAAACTGAGTCGAAACTAATCCATAATTGTTTCCGGGAAGGTGATGCCTACTTTAATACGGGTGATATGCTGACACTCCATGACGATAACTGGCTCTCCTTCGCCGATCGCTTCGGAGACACGTATCGATGGAAAGGGGAAAATGTTTCCACCCTCGAGGTGGAAGAAATTCTGAACTCCTATGAAGCCATCGAAATGAGTGCGGTCTATGGCGTAGCTATTCCACATACTGAAGGAAAAGCTGGTATGGCTGCCATCAAAATAAGAAGGTCTTATAATCTCGATCTGGATAATTTTTCCAAGTTTGTTTTAGATATACTACCGGGTTATTCTATTCCTGTATTCCTCCGTCTTCGGAAAAAGTTTGAATTCACTGGTCCACTCAAACTACGAAAGTTCAAGATTCGACAGGAAGGGTATAATATCGAAAATATCCAAGATCCCCTCTTTTTCTGGGATTCAACACTAAAACAGTATGTGTCTTTAACAAACAAACTATATCAAAATATTTTAGAGGGTAAAGTTAAAATTTAATCAATTTCTCTTTTATCAGGACAATTCCACTTATTTTATTTCTTCGCGGAGAAGTGATCTAATTATGTTTATAAAATTATATTTCCTTCTAAACTTAAGGATAATTTGATAGTCCTACTCGCTTTTATTGAAGGGGAAAAAATTGAAACGTGGTTATAGAATAGTTTTCATAATTTTGATGATTTCAATGTTGTCAATCTTTATTTTCAAAGAACCTCAACATGAGAAATTTGTATCTGTAATTGGTTCTGAACAACAATTATCAATAAAAGCGGATCCATTCGTGATAAATGGTAATATTGCGTTGAGTAACAATGCCACTTCCGGAAATGGAACTGCTGGAAATCCGTACGTGATTGAAAATTATATAATTGATGCAAGTGGCTTCGGAACGAATGGTTTATTGATTGAGAATACCGATGCCTATTTCATCCTTAGAAATTGCACAGTCACGAACGCTGATTGGCACAAGGCAGGGATTAACCTTAAAAATGTGACCAACGCTAAAATCATCAACAATACGGTTAAAGATAATTATTATGGAATTTTTTTAAATATTTCAACCAATATCGCGCTTACTAACAATACTGCCTATTATAATGGAATCTATTTATATTATTCGAATTACAATAATCTAACCCGAAACACCGCTAATGTTAATAGTGGGGGCTCGGGCATTCTGGTGCGTGTATCAGAATATAATAATCTAATCAATAACACCGCCAATGATAATTATTGGGGCATTAATCTAATGAAATCAACCAATAATACTCTCACTAATAACACTGCTAATAATAATCATTTTGGATTTCATTTGGAGAATTCAAACAAAAATAATCTTACGCACAACACTGCTAATGATAATTCTTTATCGGGAGTTTATTTAGAGTATTATTTTGGTGGATCACACAATAATACGCTAACCAATAACACTTTGATTCGAAATAGAAGACATGGA
The DNA here is from genome assembly GCA_013375405.1 of Candidatus Helarchaeota archaeon. The sequence goes on along the minus strand of JABXJU010000031.1, from coordinate 19,619 downwards.
ATTCGAATTGACGAATCCCACGATAACGTGGTTGCACGCAATGAAATCGAAGGTTCAAATTATGGAATTAGAATCGAAGATTCAATTAATAATCAATTCAATAATAACACAATTCATGGGAAGGGAATCATTTTACTTGGAACTACCATGTCTCATTTTATTCAAGACATCACGGTTGATAATACGATTGATGATCGCCCAATTTATTATTATAAACATCAAAGCAATGAAACTATTCCAACAGACGCAGGACAGATATTTCTCGTGAATTGTTCGTTAATGAAGGTTCAAAATTGTCGATTAGCAAGTGGAACGGTAGATGTATCATTGTTCTATTCTAATAATAACACGCTTATTAATAACACGGCTGAAAATAATAATTATTGTGGTTTTTTTGTTAAATTTTCAAGCAACAACACGTTTGCTGACAACATCGTAAATGATAATTACAATGGCTTTTACTTAGGTGACTCACATAACAACATGCTCACTAATAACAACGCCAATGATAATGGCGAATTTGGAATTAAATTATTTGGATCATACAATAACAAGCTCATCAACAACACCGCTCATAGTCACAATTTTTATGGAATTCATTTAAAAGACTCAAACAATAATTTGCTTGTCAATAATACCGCCAATAATAATGGGGATAGTGGATTTCATTTAGAAAACTCAGACAACAACACGCTAACTAATAACACGGCCAATAATAATGGGGATCATGGAATATATTTGAATCAAACCAAGAATAACAAAATTTATCAAAATAACTTGGAAACTGCGATTGGATTTTCTGGAACTATTATAGATCATTTCATTCAGGAGATAACCCCTGATAACTTGATTGATGGGAAACCCATTTATTATTATAAGCATCAAAGCAGTGGGAGTGTCCCGACCGATGCAGGGCAAATAGTTCTCGCGAATTGTTCTTTAATTAATGTTACAAGTTGTGTTATATCAAGTGGATCAATATGTATTTCACTCTTTTATTCCAATAATAATACAATTTCCAATAATACGATTAGCAGTAACAATATCGGATATGGAATTTATCTATATTACGCAAAATACAACACGCTTACGAAGAACTTCGCTAATACCAATGAAAAATATGGAATTTATTTAGAAGACTCAAATAATAATACGTTGATGGATAATAATGCCAATGAAAATAAGGATTATGGTATTTATTTAAAGGACTCAAGCAATAATACCTTAATAGAAAACGCAGCTAATGATAATGAGGATTATGGAATTTATTTACAAAACTCAAACAATAACAATCTCACCCAAAATACTGCCAATACCAATGTTCTCTACGGAATTTATTTAAAATCATCTAACACAAATAATCTTACCCACAATACCGCCAATGCTAATGTGAAATGTGGAATTCTTTTGGGCTCATCAAACGATAATACACTTGTGAATAATACCGCGAATTATAATATAGATCAAGTGATGTTGCCAAGTGCTGGATTTCGTTTAGATTCATCACACGATAACTTGCTTATCAATAATACCGCCTCTTATAATTCTCGAGGAATTGAATTGTCTGGATCAACTTTCAATACACTTGTGAATAATACCGTTAACTATAATTTAGTTGAATCGGGTCTTCTAATTTATGGTTATGGAATTTTTATCTTGTTATCAAACAATAATACGCTCACCAATAACACCATCAACCATAATTTGAACGGTATTTTTTTACAGCAATCAGATTACAACACGCTTACCAACAACACCCTGAAAAATAATAGATACGATGGATTATTTTTGTTTGTTGCTAGGAATAACCAAATTTATTCTAATAAATTTCACAAGAATGGCATTGGTTTCTATGGAACAACCATAGCTCATCATGTTCAAACAATATCCACTGATAACTTAATTGATGGGCATCCTATATACTATTTTAAACATCAAAGCAGTGGGAGTGTCCCGACCGATGCAGGGCAAGTAATTCTCGTGAACTGTTCTTCAATGAACGTTCAAAATTGTCAATTAGCAAGCGGAACGATCGGAATTTACCTGTTCTATTCTAATAATAACACATTCTTTAACAATACTGCTAATGAGAATAATTTCTATGGTTTTCATTTGAAATTTTCAAATAACAATACGCTGACCAACAACACCGCGTCTAATAATAGAAGAAGTGGAATCTTTTTAGAGGACTCATGTAATGCCACACTTACTCATAATACCATAAAGAATAATATGGTTTACGGGATTGAATTAGAAGGTTCCAGTAGCAATAATACATTTACGGATAATACCATTAATCAAAATAGATATGGCATTTATCTAAGTGCATCAAATAACACGATCATCAACAACACCATTAATGAAAATCAATATTATGGAATCTATTTATATAAGTCTGATTTTAATGTAATAAAAGGTAATGTATTACATGAGAATTTACACTGTTTTTATGAATCATCAGATTGTATAGGTAATGTAATAGAAGATAATGATTGCCAAGAAAGGACTGGTAATTTTGATTTACTCATTATGGTGCTTATTATCATTGCCGCAGCCAGCGCAAGCATTGCATGTGTTTTTATTTTTATACATAGAAGGGGGGCCTCTCTAGCGATAAAAGGAAAATCGACATGGATCAGTAGTGCGCTAGGATACTCTCCTGAATTCGAAAACAAAATATTATCGTTATATGAAAAACCTCAAAAAATAAAAAATATTCAAGATCCAAATCTCATCCAATTTTTCAAACACCCTTTTACATTGCTCTCCAGTAATATCATCGCCCAATTGGATCAGATGCCAATCCCAGAAAATGAAAAAATCGAGATATTACAAAATCTTCTCACTCTTCCTCTGGAACAACGGAGGCAATTAATAGAGGAACTTCTTGAAAATCAAGGAGGAGCGGAATCCTAAGTGACGATTGATACAGCGAAGAAATCCTATCACCTCACTGAATTTGAGGAGAGAGTCTTATCTATTATTAAAGAGATATTAAAAAAACATATCGTTTTCCAATTTGATGCCACATTTATTGATTTTTGCCTTCAAAAACTAAAAGTCTCCGAAATGGAAATTTATAGCGCAATATACTCGCTGTTAAGGCGGAAACTCATCGTACCTGGTTCAACTTTAACGCGAGAACAAATTTTAGAAAATCCCTCCCGTACTCTAATTTTTGAAACAATCCAAAAACATCCAGGCATCCATATCCGAGAGCTGTGCACGACCTTAAACATGAGTAGCGGAGTCGTTCGCACTCATCTCAAAGTACTAGAGAATTTCAATTATATTCGAAGAAAAAAATATACCACCCCTAAATTCGTACTCCTCTTTCTAAAGGATTTCCCCCAAACCTACGATGACTTTTTTCTAATATCAAAGAACGAAAATGACCAGCATATTATCCAATGCCTCACTAATACCCAATTAACTATGACTGATCTCAGCTCTCGATTAGGCCTCCATCATAGCACCGTTCAATATCATCTCAAGAAATTAGGACATCTCGACTTCATAATCCCAATCGAAGAGAAAAATATTATCAAATATACCTTCAATAAAGCCCGATTGGGTGCATTAAGAGAATTTTTAGATGCATTTTAAATGAATACTAACAAAATCCTTCTTATATCTTGATATTAATCAAGAAGAATAATTAAATTACTTGTCTAATTTTCTAATCAATGAATTCTTTGATAAAATTTACTCCTTCAACGGCGTCCTGACTACTGGCATCAGCACCAACGTAATCGCGGACCTTCTCGTCCATTGGACCCCCACCGATAATTATTTTTAAAGTTTCCCGTAAACCATTCGCTTCAATTGCATCTATAGTGTTCTTCATTTCTTCAATGGCAATGGTAAGCAATCCACTCAAACCAAGGACTTGTGGAGATTCGCTCTTAACGGTTTCCACAAACCGTTCCACGGGCACATCCACTCCTAGATCGATTACTTCAAACCCTGCAGCCCGTAATAAACTAATTATGATATTTTTTCCGATGTCATGAATGTCATTTTTCACAGTTCCAATAACGATCTTCCCTTTAAATTGGGATTTATCCGTTAGAGTTAATGCAGGTTCTAGCTTTTTCATAATCTCTTGAAAAATCTCTGCACTAAAGATGAGGTCGGCCAAGAAATACTCTTTTGCGGCGAATTTATCGCCAACTTGTTGCATTCCTTCTCGTGCCACGATAATAATCTCCATTGCAGACATCTTATCTGATAATTCTTGGACAATTGCTAATGCGCGATCCTCATCTAAATCCGCAAGTGCTTGAGTTAAATCTTCTTTGGATGCCATTTTTCTTACACTTTATCGCAATTTACTAAACAGTTTTTGTTATCTTTTTTTAATTTTTTGAGTTCGGTGAGCATTTTCAGCACTTGTAAAAAAGGTCGCTTCTAATAAGTCGTCTTTTTTACGATATATTTTTTATCAAAACGAATTAAAAATATACTTAGAATGAACAGAGCGAAATTCAAACAAAGGATACTTGATGTCAAATCATTTTTTATATCATTTGCCATCGCAACAATTCTATATACGATTTTTGGGTATATTTGGAGCTTTCACCCAGAAATTTTTGCCATCTTCATAGACTTTTTTGAAAATTTAGGAATTTCAGCACGCTTAGATTTTATTTTATATATGATCTGTGTAATACCAGTGATGATTACCGGTTTCTTCCATGGTTATCGAAAATCTCAAGAAATTGGGAAAGGGACTAGACGTTCAAAAATAGATAGCGGCTTATATTATCTTCAACTTTATACGCTCGTTGGATTCATTTACGGACCCTGTATTTGGGACAATATAGTAATTATATTTCGAGTATTGGGTTCTGAACATTTAAATTTGGCCGTGCAAATGGAGATTCAATTTGTTTTTGTATTTTTTCTAACTATTTCTGCGTACCGGTTTTTTACAATTATTTATGTGATAGCCGGCACCTATTTTATTATCTTCATCAGAAAACGATCCCAAATTCTCTGGGTTTATTTATTCTTCTTCTATATTTATAGTTCCCTGGCGATAGGGTTAATTTTCGGATTGGACCTCTTTCCAACCTCCTTTTTTTCCCAAGCTATCCAAATATATCTCCTTACTGCCTTGGTAATTTTCGCAGTCATTTTTGGATTATATCTTCTTATCAGGCACTATAAGGAAAAAGTATTTGAGTATATAGATTGAGAAACTTCAAAAAAAGAGAATACATAAATGCGATAGAAACCAGAAATTAAATTATATGATTTTACAAAAATGGTGACGAAAATGCTTTTTATAATTAACCCAAAGGCAGCTAACAAAAAAGCAGAGAAGAAATGGTATAAAGAAATAGAACCAATTCTTGAGTTTAAAGGCATGGAATATCATTGTATCTTTACTGAATACCCAAATCATGCCACAGAATTAGCTAAAGCCGCTATTAAAGAAGGGGAGGAAAAATTTATTGTTGCGGTGGGCGGTGACGGAACATTTAATGAAGTAGCCAACGGGTTGTTTGAAAATAATCAACCAATTGATCCTCAATGCATTCTTGGAGTAATTTCATGTGGAACGGGTTCGGATTTCATTAAAACCGCTGAAATTCCCAAATTATTTACTGATGCAGTGAATATCTTGGAAAGTGGTGAAATCCAAAGACAGGATGTTGGTATTGCGCGATTTACAGATTTCGAGGGAAACCCAAGTACGCGGCTTTTTATCAACGTGGCAGATACAGGTCTTGGTGGCGATGTTGTTAATCGCGTGAATCGAACTACTAAACGGCTTGGAGGGAAAATGACTTTTCTAATTGGTTCAATTCGTGGAATTATCCACCATCATAAAGCTGAAACCAGGATAATTTTGGATAATAATGAAGCTACGGCTTATGAATTTAATGCCAATATGACCTGTGTATGTATCGGAAAATATTTCGGGGGAGGGATGATGATTTCTCCAAATAGCATTAGTACCGATGGCCTTTTTAACATCATCACGATTCAGGATGCGTCACGCTGGAAATTACTTCGTAATATTGGAAAAATCTATGACGGCTCCCACTTAAAGATGCCTGAAGTGATCGAACACCCCCTCTGCAAAAAGATTCAGGTCATTTCCGAAGATCCAGTATTCCTCGATTTGGATGGCGAACAAGTGACAAAAGCTGAAACATTTGAGTTTGAAATTATTCCCAAAAGCTTACCCGTGAAAATAGGCAAAAGTGAAGAATTAAGCGAATTATAAAAATTCCTTAGAGGTTTTACCGAACTCTACAATTAAGGATAAAAAAAAAGAGTTGAAAATTAAGCCAATCAATTTTTTAGTTAAATTATTTCTCTTTTTCGGTAAAGGATGAAGAGTCCGATACCCACGCCGATTATTGGAAAAAGAATTATTAACAGAAGTAGAATTGCAGAGTTTCCCCCAGGTTCTTCCTTTAAGACATACCGTATAGGCTCGTCGCCGAAATCGGGGGCATAATCTGTAGTTGTTTGAGCTTTAAACTTTACATATATAGTCTGTCCTGGAGAAATATTAAGATATCCCTTACCAGTATCATAAGTGCGCATTCTGTATCCAATTTCAACTATTTGATTGCTGTTGGACAAGATAAAATACCCCATACTTGTTCCATTTACATCATCAAGGTCATTCGCCGGGTTCACTAAATCATTAAATTCCAATTGACTATGACATATAAGAGAAAAGTCTGCTGAAAAATCAATCTGGCCACTATCGTTATTTCCTGTACTATTATCTACGGAGATATAAATTTCAATTTGACAATCATTTGTGTCATAAGAACCATTGAGCTCGATTTTGAACATAATATGGGTAGCGTCATTATCAATCCATACATTAAATATATCAGAGCGTTCGGGCAGACTATCGCCACCCGGATCAGTATAGATCGGATCTTGGGAAAAACCAAATCCATTCATCAAGGTCATTCCAAACAGCATTACGAGAATAACGGTTGATAACATTCCAATTTTTTTATTTCTCATGATTATTCATCCTTTTTTGTTTTAATCTTCTCTGGATTTCACTATTCTATTAAATAATTAAATTCTATAATAGAAAATAACAGTGTTATACTTTACTCATTCGAAACCATACGAAGTATTTAAAATTATTCGTGTTATATTGAGCCCTAGAATTCGAATTAAAAATCGAATTGTTAGCTTAATAACACTCACTTGAGATTTCGATCTCTATTCCATTGAATTTCACATGTTATGATATTATTTTTGCTCCCTTGGTGTCGTCATAAAGCATGTGAACGATGAAGACAATTTTATCATCTATTTTAAATTGAGAGTTTCTTAAAATTTAGATAAATTAATATCAATAAATGATAGTTTTTGCGAATTCTACCGTAGATTATAAAGTTTTTATCATTCTGGTGGTAGATGGAGATTTCCATCAATTTGAGTTATTCCCCTAGTTGTGATTTTGAAACTACCTTTACCTTTAGAAATTAATCCCATCTTTTTCAGATTTTTTAATAATTGAGGAATATACTTCTTGTTGGGTATCTTAGATTTTTTCTTAATTTGTTCTGTTATTGCGTCTGATGTTAATCCCTCTGGACTCTCCACTAGAATTGATAAAATTTCCAATCTCAAATTTACAGCTTTGTCGGTGATATATTTGACTTCCTTTACTTTTATTGAAAATAATTAATTGATCATAGTCTTTACTTATAAATAACCTTTCATAGAAGGTTTCTTGGAATGTGGTTATACACGACTTTTTATGGAAAAAAAAGAGAATTTTTGTAAATTTAGTCCTTTACTAGATAAGCCCAATAATGAATACCATTTTGTGGACTAACTCCCCCCATAAAGACAGAATTGACATTTACAACTTTCCAGCCTTCTTGGAGAAGTTGATTGATAATTTTTTCGAATTCATTTGGCTGGAAATCCCTTTTCGCCTCTTTTAGTGGGTGAATATATGTTACTACTTTAAATTCTGGTGCCATTACGTGTCACTCTCCTATATTCTTTTAGACCATAATTTTTGTCTATAGACATTTAATTATAAAGAGAATTTATTAAAACTTCCAAAAGCCCAAGGTCATAACCAGCTATTTATGTAAAAAATAACGATCTTCCTGTTGTATAATCTGGTCTTCTTCTAGTAAATAATTAAGGAGGGCCCGCATTAGACGGGATAAATGATAGAATTTCATGGTTTTTTTTAATTGCCTCCCAGAATAGAGTTCAACGAGTTCAGGAAGGGTTTTAGGTCCTCTTGTTTCAAGAAGTTTTAAAACCTTATTATGAGCTTTAGGAGTTAGAGTCAGAAGATCCTCAATTTTTTCTTTTGGATTAGTGATGATTGAACCATGTGCTGGGAGAATTAAATCTATCTTTTCTTCAAGCTGCGCGATTTTCGAGAGGCTCGTTAAATATTTTTTCCGATTTCCCCCATAATCATGCATTATTGGATTTATTGCTATCCATGTTTCTCTATCATTCCCCACAATGAAATCACCAGAAAATAATACCTTATTTTCTTTACAATAAAATGAAATTTCTTCAGCACAATGCCCTGGTGTTTCGAGCACCTCTAGTGTCAGATTTCCTAATGAAAGCGTGTCCCCCTCTTTGATTTCAGCATCAACTTGAACGGATTTAACGGGAGAGAATAGATTGTAATAAAAGTCGAATAATCCTGGAATATCCTTAAATTCGCCGGGGAAGTTCTGAAAGACAGCTTGCGTGTATTTTTCGTAGTTTGCTAAATAATCAGCATTCCTAGGGCTCGTTAAAATCTGACAGTTGGGGATATGCTTTTTAAGATAGGCGAGCGACCGAATATGTTCAAGATGAACATGGGTTATCAAGATAAAATCAATATCTAGTAAGCTTTTTCCAAGTGTCTTCAATCCTTGAATAAGAGTTTGTGGATTTTCTTCTGCACTAGTATCAATCAGACAGGTTTTCTCATCATCAATGAAATAGGTTTTCATTGGATAACGGAAGGGAGTCTTACTTTGAATTAAGTATATATTCTCGATTATCTCCACTACTACACATCTCTAATTTCGGCCAGGTTTTCATGAGCTAATTTGATTATTATATGATTTAGTCATTATAGTGTTTTACTATTTAGAGTTTGACTCACTTGAATAACACTCCCCCTTTTTTTAAAGGAAAGCGCTGGAAATGGATGAAAAATAAAGAATTAATAATCTATACAAAAAATCCTTACTTAGATTTTAAATTGGGGACAAATTCTGTTATTCTTTAGAAGCTTGTTACGAAAATTTACGGTAAAATCGTGATACCAAGCATCTTTTAAGAAATCAGGAATTTCTTTTATGTTAATCCCTCTGTATCCATTTTCACCTTCCAAGAATGAACAGGGATAACCGATTCCTTCAACATTGATGTAATAACTAAAACAACTACTTTCACAAGGTTCAACCATCAAATTAAACGTTTCATAGTTATCATTATCCTTAACTGCCTTTAGGAGATTGTGTGTAGAACAGCTATCAAATCCAATTGAGATTTTATTTCTTAGCGCATAATTAACTAACCTTGAAAACCGTGAGCTTTCAAGTGCATGAAACTTGACTCCTCTTCCCTTTCTCTTGAGTGAGAGCAATAATATCGCATTTAACCTTTTCAATCTAAGATCTGATTTGCATTTTTCAAAAAGGGCGTAACAATCCTTCTCTGTTTCCCCACAAACGAGCTTGTGGATATTTACATGCTTCAGACCTTTATCTGTTAATAATTTTACCGCATTGAAGCACTTATCATCATTATAATGGCTTACCGCAACCGCACCACAATTTTTTGTCAATTTCTTTGCTAGATCACCATTGATATCGTTTCCATTTATTGTTATGTTAGGGATCACCATCTTTTGTCTACAATACTCGAACATTTTCCAGAGGTCTGGATTCGCATCAAGATCTCCAACCCCAAAGGCTACTTGCGTGAGAATAGGTGGAACCTTGTCTAATACCTTCTTGAAGGTATTAAAGGTCATTTTCTTACCCTCTTTTTTATTAGACTTGTAACACCATTCACATCCTCCATGACATATTGTCGAAACCTCAATATCAAGGAGTTCTGGACCAAACGGGCTAAATGGAGGATCATCGTCCTTAGATTTTCCCCACCGTACAAAAAAACCATTCTTCATGTTGAAAATGTAATTATAACCGGTACTTTTCACAATTTTAAATGGTTCTTTCAATCTCAACGAGTATTTCATCAAAAGTCACTAATACTTCTCAAAATTTTAGATTTTTAATCCATTGGATTCCTAGGATTTAAATCTATGAGATGGATTGTAATCGCACATATACAATAAATTTTAACCTTCTGACTCCCAGTAGGTAAAACAAAAATTATCATCTTCTGTTTTATCTAATCCATAGATAAATAACTCCTCGACGAAACGATCAGGTATCCTATCATTCCAAATCAATACACTATACAATTTCAATCCCTTCTTCACTTGATTTTCAAGCTTTCTTTTTTGTTCTTCAAAAAACTTCATTTCCCTTGTCTCGTCAATAGAACCTTTTAACATCTCTATTAGTGATTTTATCCCATCCTCACTTAATGGACCCCTTGCTCCTTCATTTATTACTTCAGCAATAACTTCTGGAGTAAATTCAATCTTATCATCCCAACCCTCATAACTTTTTGGTTTTTTTATAAATTCATCTAGATTTTCCTTATTTCTTTCTAAAAAAGCTAAGACCTCTGGTATAATATCCTCCCTTACTCCCAACAAAAATGAAGAACTGCTACTATTTGAAACGAATCCCATTCTTATTTTCATTATTCAAACCTCTTATTTAATCCACAAATTTATAATATATAAAGTTATTTTCCCCTCATTGCTAACGACTTGGTTAATTTTGGTATCTATATTATCTAAATGTCAATATTTATCCCATCGCATTCTCGCCTAATTTTTCATGGGCTATTTTAATTATTTCATTGATTAAATCACTATAATGTCTTAAAATTAAGTCTTGGTATTGGTCTATTAAATTGGTTATTTTACTGAGAATTTCAGTAATTATTGATTTATCTTCAGCACTTTGGACTCGTTCTTTAAATTCTTGTAATTCAAAACCAGCTTTGTTTATTAATTTCTGATCCATGCTTATAGGGAACTGTTCTTCCACGAGCTTATTAGCTCCCTTAAATATGGACGTATCTCCGGTCCATTTTTGCATCTTCATACTATATTTCTCTTCAAAACTTGAAAGAAATGCCTGTGTTCTATTACGGATGATTGGTAGATTCTTATTTGAGAGAATTGCTACTGTTGTTTGGGTTCCATGACTCAGAATTATTTTCTTATCTTCTTGATCAATAACCCGGAGTAATTTTTTACTACCGGTGGTTTCTTTCACAAAGTTGGTCAGAGCGGAAAGCATTCCTGATACTAAAGCGGTATCTTTGATTGCGATTCCAAATGAATAATTATACATAGGTCTGCCATCCTTTTTGGATAAGACTAATAAATGATGAAGCGATTTTATCCAATTTCTTTCTGCGATTTTTCTCCGTCCGTACGTGAGAACGACCACAGTTGCAGCAGCGACTATGATGGCAACGATAATTGTAATTAATAAAGGTGAGAAATTTATTGAAATTTGATATACGCTTATACCACTTTCTTCTCCATTTGTCCAAAATATTACCATTGTATAGGTGCCGAGTCCCAAGGGTTTCGTGTCTATATCATTCGATGTCACTACACCATTTGTGTTTGTTTTATTACTAGAATCAATTTGTATACCATCTGAATTGTACAGATAAAAGCTGCAATTTCCATTTGTAATCAATTCGCCCTCTGGATTTTTAATTGAGGTTTGAATTTTGAAGGATTCTCCAAGATAGGCTTCCTTTGCAGACGAAAATTGACTGGAAAATAGGCCCTTCGTTGATAACTCTGTATTTGTTAAATAATTCGGGGAAGTAAAAGACGCCCTGTACTCAAAGGTTTGAGTACCATCGCCCCCTTCTTCAATCCATATCCCACTTCCGTATTCCCCATAAATATAGCTATACATAATTCCATATTCAATGATTTCCATCCCGTAAGAGTCATTGAATTTTGAAACTCGCCAATCATCAGGAAATCTGAAGAACACCCATAGTGTAAGAGATGAATTTACCTTTTTATAATTCACGTCCCATCGTGTTGAACTTAGATTAGCTGTAAATGTCCCTGTTGTAAGGTCCTCATAGAAATATCGCCCTCTAGTATCAACTATCCCACCCGCTACTGTCCTATTAACTGTAATTGATACGTTGAAATCTGTAATTGGTTCTTCATCCAAATAATACATAATCTCGCTTTTCCAAACAGGTTTATCTAAAATAGGAATACCCCATAAAGCTGTTTTTACCGAATAATCCCTCTTGTGAATCAAGGGTACCGGCTGATTATTAATAGTTAAACTTAAATTTACTTCTTGAGGGCTGCAATAATGGGTTAAATCCAAGGTCATCAAGAAATCTGCTGTTGAATCATCAGGAATGGAAAACCATCCGCTTGTATTTTCGAACAGGCTTGCACCTTTATTTTCAATGGGGGCAGAATAATTGTTTATACACCAGCTATTATTATTCATATTCCCAATGCCTTCCTTCCAACTCGTAAAAACTGCGTAGTACTCTCCTGGTTCGAAATATTCCTTTATGGAAAATTCTTTCCAACCCACAAAATTCAGAGATATATCTCGATCCGTATACGTTCCAATATTTATTGGTCCACTACTGAAATCTGAGGCATTAAAAAAATCAATTTGAAAGTGTCCGGCAACAAGTAAACCGGTTGTAAAATTTAAATACACCTTAACTTTTTGAATTAGGGAGAAATTATCCAGCTTGAAATATTGAGCCATTCTTGCTTTTGGTGTATCAAATACAGTCTCAGGAACTGCGTATTTGGGATTTGTAGTATTATCCGTAATAATTAATGAATAAGGGGCATCTCGTAATTGAGTTACTTTTACTCTTATTGCCGTTAAAGGCATTGTCATATTATTCAGGTCCTTACTTTTATTCCAAGTATGAGTATACTCGCTATTGAATGTTGAATTTGTATTTATACCCTCAGTATAATAAATATTAGATATTCCAGACTCACAAATTCCTGAAATGGAAAAATCATCAAGCCGAGTAGTGGTTGCATTTGAAAAATTCCGATATCCATAAAGATTGATAAATACCAATCCAAACAATAAAGTAAATAAGAAAAATAACTTTTTATTCATATCAAACCCTTCCAATATTGGTTTTCAATTTTTGATATTTAGCTTAAGATGGTAATTAAAAAACTTTGGTAGATGAGAGAATGGACATCAAATTTGGGATCTTTACGCCCCCTCGTGGGTTAAAATGGATTTATAGGACAGCGGAATTAGCGGATAAGCTCAACTATGATTCTGTCTGGATGCCAGACCACTTAGTGGGCTGGGGGCGAAATCAAGACGCGCTCAGTGTCTGGCCTGTACTTACTGCCCTTGGATTGAAGACTAAAAGAATTAAAGTGGGAACCGGTGTGACAGATCCTCATAGGCTTCATCCTAGTGTTATGGCTCATGTTGCGATGACTATGGAGCGGATTCTCGGTGAGAATCGAGTGATGATTGGAATTGGAGCAGGTGAAGCCATGAATCTGGACAGTTATGGGTTTAACTGGGAGAAACCCGTCTCCCGCCTCAAAGAATTCCTTGAAGTCCTGAAACTTCTATGGCAAAAGAGGAAAGTCAAATATGATGGGCAATATTTCAAACTCAAAGGGGCATTTATCAGCCCCCGCCCGACTAATATTCCTTTATTTGTAGCAGGTAATCGCCCTCGCACCCGTAAAATTACTGGCGAACTTGGTGATGGTTGGTTTCCTTTTAAAGTCAGCCCGAAAATCTATGAACGCGATTGGAACGAAGTAAAAAAAGCCGCCCGTGATGCTGACCGCCCCGAAGACGCAATTACACCTGGCTATTTACTTTACACAGTAGTCTCAAAGGATCATGATTCCGCCCAAGAAATCGTCGAACGCCAAGGAAAGATTCTCCTCATGGTTTCCCCTAATAAGATAAAAGATCACGGCTACGAGCCTCCTACCTATAATCTAGATGCCTCTAAAAGCTGGAAGGGCCGGGATCCAATGAAAGATGCGGCAAAAATTAGTGAAGTACCAACCGAGCTTATTAACGAAATTTTTGTATACGGGACATCTGACGAATGCATTGATAAAATTGAGAAATATACCAAAGCTGGATGTAGATATTTCATTCTAGGACTTTTAAATCCTGGCAAGGAACGGGATAATGCCATTACGGTATATTCTGAAAAAATTATCTCGTATTTCCAAGAGCAATATTAGGAGTTGCTATTTTTAGGGGATAGCAAACACATCTAAGAATGGATCAGTGAAAGTAAATATCGTAAAGAAGTAAATGGCCGCACCCAGTAGAATTATAATTACTAACTGAATATTCGTTTTGAATTCAGTGCCATACATGTTCTGCTCAATTATGCCTCCGAAAATTCCCATGATATACAAAATAATCATCGAATAAATCAGTTCTAAAGCTAATGGCGTTATTTCTCCTACAAGAGAAGGGACGCTATACCACAATATTAATTCCATTCCTGGAATGATAAATGTTACAAGCAGACGGGAATAGATGAAACTAGAATGATGCTCTATATTTTTCCTAAATAATAGATATTCAATTGGTATCAGGAACAAGTACGCATAGAATGCAAGTTTAAGGTGTTGAAAAACCGACTCATTTGTGCCACCGATCACAGCAAAAGGGATTATTGGAATCCATTCATAAATGAAGTGCAAAATCGAGAAGAGTAATAAGAATATTCCACTTTTAATTAACACATACTTAAACTTTAAAAAATCCAATTGCGATCAACTCCTATTTCATTCTAGTTATGAAGTTAAAAATCTGTTACATTAAAGAAACTTATCGGTAATTTTTAGTAAGTCATTACTTTAAAAAAGCCCCTAAAAAAAAAGAATAGAAAAGAATTAGACAAAAAAAGAATTAGGCAAAAAAAGAGAATTAAAACAATCTGGGACATTACGAATGTTTTACTAAAAGAGAACGCAAAGTTAAAGAAATTAGGGATTACAATATCCCCCTACCCCGAAGAATTCATTCTTCCAGGATCAAGGGGGGCATAAAATTTCCGTTGTCTGAGGTTATAGACAGTGGCTATAACTTCTAATTTGGATCCTGGCAATCCTGCCTGTCCCATAGAAATAACTAGGGGTAAGAAGAAATAGTCCATAGCTTGAGATTTCATAATAGTATCTGCAATTTGAATTAAAGAAAATTCAAGAGAAGTGAAGTTTTCGGTGGGACCTGGACGGCGCAATTGATGCGGCCAGATGAGGGAGAGTTCCAGTTTCTCTGCGATGAACTGATAACTCGTTTTGAAGGGAGTAATGTCTCCACGCCAATCGATTAAAAACTTACGATAAGCTGTTTCATACTCTTGGACAAATAATTGAGCCCTTTGTCGAAATTGTTCTGATAAGGTCTCCTCATGAATAAGTGCTAGACTTATGAGGTCCCCATGAAATAAGAGAATTTTATAGTCTTGATAACTTAGTTCAAATCCACCAGTTTTGACTTCTTCTCGTGGGAGTTTTACTGGTTTTAATTCAGTTTGAAAAGTGGAAATAGCAGAAAGAAATCCTGAAATCAGATCGCCATCTAGTTCGTCACCAAAGGATTGTTGATATAAGCACCCTGCTGAGGCTTTGTGTAGTATTAAAAGATGACGTAAATTGGCAATGTCTTGGAATTTGTTTGCTATCAATTTGTAACCTTCAATTTTTCGCCTTCTTTTTGGTTTTACATAGAATTGGCGGATTCCAAAAATTGCCACTATGAAAGCCCCAATGATTATTCCAATCCAAAGTGCAAGATCGGTATAGGAAATAACTGTAATTTTCCCAGATTCTGCAGCAGATTGAGTGATACTTGACGTTTCCTCAAATACTGCCTCAACAGTGAAGTCTTCTGCAGGGATTGAAATTTCTATCTCGGCATATCCATCTTGATCAGTCATAGCAATTTGATCTAAAATTATCTCTCTGAAAGTGAAGCGAATAGTGGCATTAGGAATTCCAAGCGTTGATGTTTCATTGCGTAAGAATGCTTTTATGCGCACGTTTTGTCCTTGGATGAAAGGACCATCCCCAATAATTATTGTAAGATGAGTTCTGGTTTTATTTAAAACATAGAGATTGATAATAATAGAGTTGGCCTCACAATTGAATGCTGTAGCTGTGATGTTAATTTGATAGGGGAGAACACGTCCGCTTAGATTTTTTGGTAACATATCGTCCGCGATATACACGCTTTCACCGGGCATGATATTGGTCAATTGACCAGTAATATTTGTACCTAATATCGTATAATTAATGCTGGCCCAATCAATACCAAGCCCGTGGAATGTATCTTTAAAGAAGCAGGAAAAACTGATTTGTTCACCTTCATACTGCGTGATATTCTCAACATTTGTTTCTAATAAAGTAGGAACTGGTAGAACTGAAATTTGTGGCAGTGAAAAGGTGACATTTTCATAACCGTCTCTAAATGCCCACATATTTAACGTATAATTTTGATTCGCATCTAAGCCTATGGTATTTAATTTAATTCGATATAATCCTTCATCCTGAAAATTCAATGTTTTGCTAAAAATATCTTCCCATTCGAGAGAAATTCCATTCAAATTGGCTGACATAGTTGCTCCAGTAATATTGACACCCCGTGAATCATTATAACGGACAATTACGGATTGAGTGATATCATTGACATAAGGCGAAGGGAGACCAGAGACCAAAGTGAGATTAGCGGGAATAGGAGTAAATAAGAAATATTGACGGTTATAGCCTGTTTCCGTTCCATTTGACCAATGTACAACAAAAGTATAGTTACCTCCCGTTGCAGCAGAATCATTTTCGGGATACCACGAAAGGATAGTATTCTCAGTTGTAATTTCCGTCTGATTTACAAAGCTTGACGCTCCATCAGGGTAGAAGATTGTTAAATAACAAATTCCATCCGTCTGATTGGCAATAGTTATATTTACTCGAATTTGATCATATACCGTTGCATAAGCTGCTGGCTGAAATTGCCCTCCAACCTGTTTTTCAATAGTATAATTCACTGAAGAGACGGGTGAATTGCACCAAATAGTCCATTGCCCATCTGATGCATTGTATATCGAAAGATGGTATTTCTCTCCAATTTGCTCAAACGACCAATTAGCTACTCCATGGTCTACCTTCTCTTTTGTCACATTATAAACAGTCCAATCAAGTGGTAGGGAGAGATTAATTCTTTTTTCTAGAATCGTAGATGGAAAAGTGGTTTGTATGGAAAGATTCCACCAAATGAGACCTTCATCGAATAATGCGTGAAAACTTGGCGTTATATACTGATTATTTTCAACTTCAATTAAATATGTAAGATTGAAACTTGTTTCACCAACCCATCGAGTCATTATATAAAAATGAACATCACCATAAATATCCGGAATTAAAAGGGAGTTGTAAAGCCAAGTTCTATTTGTGGGATAAACCTCCTTTCCTGGTTGGTAATGAATTACTGTGGCGAACGTGTAATTATCTAATGATTCTGTTACGAAACTAAAATCATTTCCAGTACTAATTGCCGTAATGTTTAAGGCCGCTATATTATCAGATGGATTAGATGTCCCAAATAAAGTAATATTTCCACCAGTTTCACATAAACTTACAATGAGCCACCAGTATTCTCCAGGTGGTAAATTCGGTTTATCAATCATCGTAAAATTAATCCATCCTTCAGTACCATTTAATAAATTAATTGTCCTGTTCAAGTCAGAAATAAGATTAACATTCCAAATGGGACCCAAACCAGTTTCATTATTTGGTAGTATCCCAAATAAGCATAATTCTACATCTCCAAAACATCTTAAATAAACTGAAATATCGTGTATGGTCCCATATTCTGCTAAAGTAAAATTTTGTGCAAGTATCATCCCGCCTTGAGATTGGTTATAGGCTGCAGCTATCGGAATAGAATGATTTGTTTCGATAGTAAGATTAATAGGATCAGGGCGGTTTGGATTCTGAATTGATAAGCCAATATCAGAGGGGTTTGGGGTTGCTGAAAGCGGTTCCAATTCTAATTTCACACATGCATCAATATCTTGATACTCATAGGTAAACCCCACAACTCCGCCATATGCATAGCCATCATCAACAAATTTTTCGTCATATGAATAATAAATAAAGGCGTAATCATCTGGTTCTGTAACAAAAACTGGCAAAAGAACTAATACAAAATAATAAGCAAAGCCATTTGCGTCTATATATGTATTGGTGAGATTCAATTGAACATCAGGGAACGTGAAATTTTGCCAATGTGCCGCAACGAGCCCCTCGTTAGTTGCAGGATGGAGGATGGAAATTCCCGTAGGAGAATCTGGTCGTACCATCAATTCTTCATTTAAATCCCGCGTCGCATTAAAAATTGAGACATTCCATAGGGCTAAGTGATCTACTTCTTGTACAAATGCCCATACTCGCTTTAATATGCAAGAAGTCGGAATTTTGAAACTCATCGCGCCCCATATAACTTGGCCAGGAGCATCTGCGTTTGAAAAGAAATTTTCGGGGTTATCCTCGATGATATATGTAGTGTTCTTGGCATTTACATCAAAAAATGTGAGATTGGTCTGCGTTATGTTTTGATAATTCGTATCAATAGGAAGATCATAGTATTTATACCCAGGTTCCTCCAAATATGGAGTATTCATTGTAATCGTATCTGTTATATTGGCAAATAAACCGGTTTTGATATTTTTCCCCTCACCAAAAAATTGATCTTCCGTGACTTCATCCTGAACGTCAAGAATTGGTAGGGTTGGTAATTTATTTTGTTCTAATTCCATTCTATTTTCTCTAGAATTCCAACTTAATTGGTAGAGAAGAGCATTCAACATCATACTCCCAAATAAAATTCCAATAAACATCAATAACGCCAATTTTCTAGTTTTCATTTCATACACCTTTTGAATTATAATTGGATTTTCATATTAAAATAAAGTTACATAAACTGGTGAGTTTTATAATTCTCATTTATTTCCCGTTATAATATACATTGTCCCACCATTATATTTCTCTAATTGAACTCTTCTGAAAAATTTTTGAATTCTCCAATAATATTCTTTGTTTAATCCCAACTAGCGCCAATCAAATAAATAATTTTAACTGCTGGATTTAAAATTCGCCATAACTCTTTAAAAAGTTGAGCATCTAGAACTCCAATTGATAGCGATCAATTTGAAAAATATGACGTTGTTTCATATTTTCACCAAAAAAAAAGAGAATTAGGCAAGGGGCGTGTGACGAATGCCCCAAAACTCATCAAAAACGACATCTTTAACTGGAGGCTTTGGGCGTTTTTTCGTAATGAAATCAGGGGCATCCCCGGCTTCCCCCACGCAGAGCATAGTTAAAGGAACCCAACTACCAGGAATGCCTAATTGAGAAACCAACCCTTCATTACGTCGAAATTCAGCAATGGAATAGAGGTTTATTTGGG
>JABXJU010000471.1 GCA_013375405.1 Candidatus Helarchaeota archaeon | reverse complement strand
ATAGGTAATATACACTCATGGAATTAAATGGTTATCTAGAGAACACAAAGGATAATGAGGAGGACTTAGGGAAAAATTTAGAAGCACTACTTCACATGTTTTTACTTAAAAATCCGAACATTAATGCAGCAGCTGTAATTACAACGGAGGGGCTTCCAATTCTTTCTGCCATTTCTCATCGTTTAGATGAAACAAGAATCGCGGCCATGTCAGCTACACTACTTTCTTTGGCAGAAAGGGCTATAGAAGAAATGGAGAGAGGAGATTTTAATGAACTTTTTATTAAGGGAACAGAGGGATACTTAATATTAACACAAGCAGGACCTCATGCTGTTTTGATGCTTTCTACAACCTTGGATGTTCAACTTGGATTATTATTTTTTGATTGTGAAAGAATATGTGAAAAGATTGCATACCTAATATGATTTAACAAACTTATTATTATTTCTATATTAATCATTATTATGATCTTCTCTAAACCAATACCAGAAATCATAAAAGAGCGTACTTCATGGAGGACCTATTCTCCTATACCAATCGAAAAAGATAAGGAAGAACGTTTAAAAGAAATACTTACACTTAAAAGTTTCTCAAGCCCGTTTAGTAAGATTGCTGGTAGATGTCGATTTGAACTCATTAGTATGCCTGAGTTTGAACCAAATGAAAAGAAAAAGCTAGGGACCTATGGTTTAATCTCAGGAGCTCAAGAATTCATAGTGGGCGCTACTGAAGAATCGAAATATAATATTGAAAACTATGGTTATTTAATGGAAGCAATTATTTTGGCTGCTACTGATATGGGATTAGGTACGTGTTGGTTAGGGGGAACCTTCAATCGCAGTTTATTTTCTGCAAAAATTAA
>JABXJU010000226.1 GCA_013375405.1 Candidatus Helarchaeota archaeon | reverse complement strand
TCTTCTTACACATTGCCTCACTAAGTTCGGTACTAAACTTGCCCGAATACATGAATAAACGACATCAATCTTTCCATCAACATCATCCAATGATCTTATTATTTTCTCCCCATTTATCACCTGCCCCTCATGTTTAGGATTAACATAGAATATTTTTCCTTCATATTTCCGATCACGGAAAGCCATTGTAAAAAAGGCACTACCAAAATTCAAATGTGGGGATGCCCCTACAATTGCAATGCGCTTGGGGAAAAATAAATCATCAAATGAATGCGGCATGAAAAATACAAATAGAGATCTATATAATATTTTTACCTATAAAATTTATTAATTGAATGAAATAGGAAAAAACACCCCTCTCTCAATCTCCTCTCTTTCTTAACTCCAACCTTTGCTTGTTCTTAAATAAAAATAAAATATTTGAATGCATTAGTTTATTTTCTAGTTATTTAAATTAGAGATTTCCTTTAACTAATTACTAGATCATGTTCCTGCGCAATTTCTTTGAAGGCAGACGCTATATAACGGACTTGATCCCAGGTCAGCCCATAGATATTAACCTTAAAATGTTTAGTCATTCCTATATGTAACCCGACGATTCCCCTTTTCTTCAATTCGTTATAGAGAAAATAGCCTTTTTTTGTAAATTTCTGTGCAATTTTATGAAAACTTTCAGACTCAAATTGTATTAGCGTGTGTTGTTTTGGTCGTTTTCCAAGCATCTTTATTCCTTCAATTTTTTCCATTTCTGTAACGAAATATTGCGCCTTTTTGACTTCCTCATCCCATTGTTCGACCCGCTCCACTACGGTTGGAAAGCTTGCCATTAACGTTGCTAATGGCGCCCCATGGCACGGCGAACACCCTAAAAAAAGAAATTCCTTACTCGAAAATTTCCTGCCACTCCATTCACCTTGAATTTTGGACTTTTCAAAAACCGAATCAGTCCATTTATCTCGGGCCGCTAATACTCCAATCGGTCCAGAAGCTGCCATACTCTTATGGCCGCTTGCCATGAGGAAATCTGCTTTCACTTTTTTTCCCGATAGGGGCATTATCCCAACACTGTATGCGCCATTCACAACATATGGAATTTCAAATTCTTCTGCGATTTCTCCAACTACCACTAGATCATTCACATTTCCATAGTTATAATCAACATGGGTAAGAACTAATAGTGCTGGATTCTTTCTGGTTTCTTTTTTTACTTCATGAATTTTATTCTGATAGTCATCTAAATTAAGAGCAAATTCTGGATATCCTTGATGCGGGACTTCTATAACCTTTAAATTTGCGGCTTCTGCGGCGATATAGGTGGAATAATGGGCTAAACTATCCAACAAAATCGTATCTCCAGGAGTAGTCATAGATTTTAAGGTAATGAACATTGCAGTTCGCGATCCTGGGGTAACTCTAACCTCATCCATATCCAGAAACATCGCTAAATCTTCAAGGAATTCACGGACTGGTGGTTTTTGAATTCGATCGATTCGCCCTTCGAAACAAAAATCACACATGCTATAACCATCCCCATATGACACTAAAACCTTCTGGGCTTCTGCTGTAAGAACACCCCCACGCTGTATGGGATGAACATTAATGTATTGGTCTTCTATGTCTCGATTAATCTTCGCATACTTTTTTATCTTATTTCTATTAAGCTTCAAACGTAAAAAAACTCCCTTTTTTTTAGGAATTACCTTTTAAAAAAACTTATCAATTCTAAAATCACTTCAAAAGATATAAATTTTTAATTACCTTTGAATAACCCCTTTGTGAGTGCAGTGGTATGTCGAAAGAGGATGGGTCATTTCCGGAGAGATTCTGTAAAAACGTTATATACAATGTCGTAGATCTCATGTTTTTTATTGCCATGGATGATCCTGGGGTGCAGAAGTATCGGACAACATTTATCACAAAAGATGGAATCGAAGTTCTCTATCGTCCAATACGTCCTGATGATGATGATAAAATTCTAGAATTCTATTATAGCTTAAGTCGCGAAACAATCTATTTTCGGTTCTTTTCAGGACGAAAAAATGTACCTATAAGTCGTATTCGGCGTTATACTCATATCGATTATGAGAAAAATTTCGCAATGGTGGTTGAATATCAGGATACTATTATTGGGATAGGCCACTATATTATCACCGAAAACCTTGAAACTGCGGAAATGGCGGTTGTAATGGATGATAACTGGCAGCAAAAGGGAATTGGAACCCATTTTCTACGTTATTTAATTTCAATTGCAAAGGAACGCGGAATTAAACATCTCACAGCAACAGTACTCTTAGAAAATTACAAAATTTTGAAAACCATCGAAAAACTTGGGTTTAAATTCTCCAAAAAGTTAGAAGAGGGGGACCTTTTGGTCGAGGCGGATATCTAATTTATAACTGAAAAGTTATTTAGGTTGGGAATTCTGGAGAGTACTCTACATCTTTCCTTTTCTCAAATCCGAAGAATTTAATGAAATTAAGCGCTGTTTCGTTCTTTTGGGGAATAAAACTTTTAATCTTTTTGACTCCATACCTGAGCAGGTATTCGCCTGCACGAAATGCCATTGCGGACGCAATCTTTTTACCCCTATGTTCTTTCAATACTCCAATAAAGCGAATAATACCTTTCTTCTCTCCCTCCTCATCAATAACATCAAATACAATGAATCCTACTATTTGACCATTAAATTCAGCTAATAAAACATGATCCTCTGGTAATTGGTTTGCCAAATCCTCGGATAATGTAATTGCAGGCCCTTCACTTTCTGTCCATATCGTATTGAAAAGCTTTATTAAAGCTTTCGTATCTTGTTCCCGGTTAAAATTCCTGATCTGTAACCCTCTAACTTTAATATACTCCACCAATGGAAGTTTTAAAATATCTAACTCCAAATCCACGTGTTTTGTCATTTTATACCCTGCCTATTTTTCTTTTTAGTAATTGTTCCCATTCAAGATCCATGAAATAAATAGTATGAATTGGTTTTGAATTTTGTTGTAAAATTTTTTTACAACATATTCAAAGGGGAACCTTTAATAAAAGGATAATTATAAACAATAAGAAGTTCTAAGATTTATTATTTGAAGTCAAAAACTTTTTTAGAGTAAAAAAAGGTTACTTATTTGAAAAGTACTTCAAATAATGCACTAGCTGGTCGAAAAGCATCTATATTTCCTGAAAAGTATTTAATAGCTTCCTCAAAATTTTGTTCAAATTGTTTAACAAATTGCTTTAAGCGTGTAATTATAAATTGGTTTGGAGCTCCACGGAGGATAAGAGCTGCTCGAATTAGATTACCCGTTTCGATTTGAAACTGATAATTCTCATAGGTGAGTGTTTTCATAGATGTTTCAGAGGCGGAGAGCTCAGTTCCAAAATTTTGAAGAGCATGTAAGAATCCACCCACAAGATCTGAATTGATTCTAAGATCCCCTAGATTCCTTTCAAAAAGAGTAATCCCACTTTTCTTGTCTAGAATCATTAAGTAGAAAAGAATTCCTAATGCATATTTCTCTTCGTGAATTAGAATTCGTTCACCTATCCGATTAAGACCCGCTGTAAATTTAATCGAAATTTGGTTAATATCACTATAGATATCTTGGTATGTTTTTATATGATATTGGATTAATTCATGTATCTTTTTTAACCATTGTATGGATTTAAAGCGTAATTCGATCGCGTTTTTCTCATTTATAGGTGTATCCGGATTTTCAGCACTTATCAGATTCGTATTCACGTTTTTAATTGATCGGATAAATGCCATATCTGCGATTGTTTCAGTTAATAATTGTTCTAAATTGGAGATCCGTGTGGTAATTTCAAAATTCGTCCCTAAATTTTCATAGAGTGTAAAAATCTCATCAAGGAGACCACTTGCCTTTATTAAATTTGTAATTTTTTTCGTAACTTCTTCAGTATTTCTAACTGTTTTATATGAAATTTCTAACGCAATATTAATCAAATTAGTGATATAGGCTATAAATCCTGTAGTTTGTTTAAGATCATCTGCCCATACGTCAAGAATAATAGCTTGATTCTCAACATTTAACTTTACAACCATATTATTACCTGTAATTTTTACTTGCCCTGAATAAAGTGCCCATTTTTGTTCTGAATCGACTTCTATTTCACTTAAATCTAGTGCTCCGACTTGTTCACGTCCAATTCGAAATGCGTCTGCATCTGAAATACTATTATATTGTATTTTGCCAGTTGCTCTTCTTAAATTTTTAATCCATTCATTTACTTCTAACTGTGTAGCAGTTAGAGGTTCTACTAGTGGGCATTTTATGCTAATTTCTTTTGAGCGGATTGGGAGTGAATGAATATTTCCGAATGCATCTTCGTAAGAAACAGAGCCAAAAACTTTCGATTGCCCACAAGTAATAGGAGTCAGCATGAAATCGATTCCTCTAGTTGTATTCGGTGGGAGATTCGCAATATTTTGCTGAGAAATATTTGTAGTAAATTGGTCCGATGGATTTAGATTCACTGCAATATTATGAATTGCCATTGTTGTGCGGTTACGAATTGCTACCTTAAATCGAATTTCCCCGCCGATAAAATCATATTCCCTTTTAACTTCTACTAATTCCTCTTGATCGGAAATTTCCGCTAATATATAATATGATTTTTGGCCTTTCTTTATCTTCTTCACTAAGCCTCCCTCTATTAATCGGTTTAGATGGGATTGAATTGTTGTATAAGAAATTTGAAGAAATTCCTTTATCTCTGTAATTCGTAGTTGCTCATACTCTTTAATATAATCATAAATTTTATTTGTCGTTTCATTCCGTAATAATAGGCACTCTGCTTCTTTCGCTTCTTCAAAGTCAGAGGGAAAATAAGTTGATTTATTATAATAGTATTTTTTACGAAGAAATCCGAAAGCTTCAAGTAAATTAAGGTGGCGGTACGCCATATAAGCGCCTAATCCAAAAACTTGTCTAATTTCTCGTTCATGCACACCTGGATATTTTTTAACATATTCATATATCTTATTCCGTTTCTTATTAGTAAGGATGTCTTCTTTAAACAGCTTTTTTCCTTCAATAATATATTTCATTTTATAAAGGTCTCGAATAGCTTGAAATATTTCTGGCTCAGGATTCGGGATTTCTCTACAACAGGCTTCAAAGAGAGTAAGCATATCAAAAAAGTGTTTTTTTTCCTGAACTCTACGTGCAATTCGAAGGATAGTTCTGTGTAAGATATTTAACTGAATTTCTTTCGGATCTTTCTTCCCATATCCATAGAATGACAAGGATTATCGCCCTCTTAGTAAAAATGGGATCTAACCCTCATTCCTTTTCTTTTTTCCTTATACTGTAGTATAAGTATCAATGTCGAGTAATACTATTTAAAATTAGTTGGGGCAGTTTTCGGTGTTCCATCAAATTGGGAGTTGATTATAATTAGATTGAGTAAATTTTCGTAATAAAAAAAAGTAGTTATTTTGTTAATAATTATAATTACTTGGAATGATAAGGATTAATATCCTCTACAAAAAAGTGGTTAATTTGCTAAGGATCTTTCAACTCCCTCAATCCATTTTTTAGCAGCATTTTCGTCCATCTGGAGCACATCTTGAATTAAAAGTTCTCTTTCCGTATCAGTTATGCCTTTAATGCTATTAATTCTTTCCATAAGCTCAATTGAGATTATTGAATAAGTTCCAGGAAAATCTGAGGTGATTGCGTGTTTGAGAGAGGCGAGAGCTTTTGATTTAATCTTTAAATTTGGTTCAGTTGAAGGAGCCTGTCGTTTTCGAATAATAACAAAACTCGTAGTTGCTGCAGCCGTAATACTCCCAATAATGAGAATTATCCAAATTGTAATGTTTTTATGTTTCATTCCAGCAATTAAAACTGAAATTAGGTCATTTACTGGTTCACCAGTTTCCATCACAGTCGCATTAAAGCTTATGACAACTACCTCAAGGAATTCCTTATCAGAGGGGCCTACTGTAATTTGGAATGATATCGTGATGTTATCTCCAGGATCGAGCCAACTATAGGTTTGATTGTATGTATCTACGTTCCAACTCGCTGGTAAATAGAAGATTGAGAAATTTAAATCTATCAATGCAGTATTTCCAGTATTTTGAAACTCAAAGGTAACGGTACAATCCCTATCACGCCCCACGGAAATTTCAATATCTAAATCACCTAGAATGCTCCAATCAACCACCCGAGTCGTGTTCACGAAGACTATTACATCGTCATGGTACCATTGCCCTGCCCTATCATTGAATACCAAAGACACGTTATGTACGCCTACCCCCAAATTTTGTCCGCTTACGTTATAATCCACTTGCACCTGCCCACTCCATGGTTGCCATGCTGTTTGCTGAGTTCCATTTTCAAATACAGCATAAATTAAAGGGGAAGGTGTAGAATCCATGTTCCGGTTCGGGTAGTAACCCGGCGCCCAGGAGTAATCAATGGCATCAAAGTAGACAGAGTGTCCACCAGAGGGTATATTCCCCGTATCCATAGTAATCGTATCCACGTCTGTGACATCCGTAAAAAACGTGTAGTTACCTTTATATTCACCTGCAAGCCAAATTCGGAATGTATCGGTAGAGCAGTCGAATTGAAGGCGGTTGTGCAACCACTGATTCGTACTGAAACTTGTTATATCATGCCATAGATCGGAA
>JABXJU010000225.1 GCA_013375405.1 Candidatus Helarchaeota archaeon | reverse complement strand
TAAGCATCCACAATTATTCCTCCAAATTATGTAGCATCTCATAGTTTAAAAAAAATATTTTACACTAATTTTCTTGATCTTTTTGATTCTTATATTTAATTTATTGTGTGTATTTGGAAATAATTACTTAGTTGATTTATTTTTTTTCTCTTTTTCCTCTTTTTCTTTTTTCTTTCGATATCTTTCTTGGATATCTTCATGATTTACCCAATTAATACAGCTGGTAAAGGGGCGTCCGCCACCAATTCTAATAGTAACCATTGGATAGGATTTATTATATTTATCTTGACAATAAGAGCAGATCTTATCGGGCATCGGATAGATTTTACCGCGTTGTGAAATTGGAAAAGAGTTCTGACAGTCTGGATAGTTAGTACACCCTATGAACCTCTTTTTTGTTGCCCTTGAACGAATAATTTTTAGGTTTCCATCCTCACACTTGTCGCATTTTCCAATATAGCTTTGTCTTTCCCATGTTTTTTTAATTGATATGGCGAGATCATTTCCAATTAATTTTTCTTCATCTTTTATCTCCATTAAAATAGGTTCTAAAGTTTCTCTTACATCCTCCGTTACTTGATTTCTCTTTTGTTCTCCCCTCTCAATAGCTTGCATTTCAATCTCTAATTCCCTAGTCATCTTGATGGAAAGGACCTGAGGGCAATGTTGGTTTAAAACTTCCGATACCGCGGCTCCAATATCAGTTATATGAATGCTCTTTTCAAAGATATATCCCCGCGTAAATAAGATATCAATAATACTGGCACGCGTTGCTTTCGTGCCAATCTCCTCCTTTTCCATAAATTTTCGTAACGAATTTTGATTAAAGCGAGCTGGGGAGGAGCTATATTTTTCTACTAAATCCACGTTAATCTTCATTTTTTGGCCAATATCAATATCTGGGAGAATGACCTCCTTTGATTTTGAGAAGGGATAATACTTCATCCAACCTAAATATTTAATTTTTCTCCCCCGCAAATAAAATTTATATTTCTCTATCTCTAAAAGTATTCTAATAGACGTGACAATGGCAGGATCCCCAAAAAGAGCTAAAAATCTACGGACTATCAAGTCATATAATTTTTTTTCAAGATTAGATCTCATTCCTTTCGGAATTTCACCCGTAGGGAGAATTGGAGGATGTGCTGGATCGGACTTTTTTCCTTTAGTAGGCGTGAGCTCTGGTTTGCTCAACACTTCCTCTACTAATTCTGTATATGTTTTATTAGATTGTAATTTCGTCAAAATATCTTTAATTTCAATAGTCTCAGGGATAATTTCACTGGAGGTTCGAGGGTAACTAATATACGCTCCCAAATAAAGCCGTTCAGCAATATTCAAAGTTTGTGAAGGCGTATAACCAAAATAACGATAACTCTCAGATTGAAGACTACTTAAATTGAAAGGGATAGGTGGAGCTGATGTAGAATCCTTCAATTTTTTATCTTTAACTATTGCTTGCTTACCTTTACAATCCTCTAAGACTTTTTCTGCCTCTTTTTTATATTTAATTTTCCCCTTTGAGAAATCAATCAGATATTCTTTTTCCTCTAACAATGTATTTGCATTGATCTGCCAATATGGCTTAGGTACGAATACATTAATCTCCTTTTCTCTCCCAAAAACTGCCGCTAACGTCGGACCTTGAACCCGTCCAATACTTAATAGATAGTAATTTATCCCCTCCGCTGTTTTGGCAGCTAATGTTAATGCATGTGTCAAATTAATCCCATATACATAATCCACTTCATGTCTGCATAATCCGGCATCAATCAAATTAAAATTTAAAGATTTAAGTGGGTTTTCATAGGAATTTAGGATATCTTTTTTGGTTAGAGTAGAAAATTTCATTCTTCTAGCTTTCTCCGCTGTTTCTGGACCACAACAAAACCTTAGAATATTGTACCCAATCGTGGCACCCTCAAGATCATAATCACAGGCATTTATGAAAGATTCGCATTGTGATGAAAGATTTTCGATATTTGTAATTAGGTTTTCAACGTCAACAGCCCTTTTCTTATCTCTTTTACTCCTCTTTCGTTTCAAAACTATGTGAGCCGGAACCCATTTTGTATCAAATACAGGATAAACCCAGCCTTTTTGACCTGGCTTTTTAATCTCCTCTATTGTGTATAAATGTCCAAGTGCAGAGACAATTATCAAATCTCTATTCTCTCTTTTAGCTTCATAATAAGTAACTCCGTTATCTGTTCTCTTTTTCGGTTTTCCCTGCTCATCCAAAATTTCGGAGATCTTTTTCATCGCTGTGGGTTTTTCCGCTATTATTAGCGTTGCCATTTCCATTCCACTTTCTTTTTAGCAAATTTGATCCTTATTAATAATAATAAGTTAAAAATTCTAGATACTAAAAAGTTATTAAATTATGAACTCATCAATCCACCACAAATGAGGATTTTTAATGCAGTATAAGGTCGTTGCGGAGGCTTATGAGCAGTTGGAATCAACCTCAAAACGGTTAGAAATGACTGACATTTTGGTTCAGTTATTTAAAAAAACTCCAACTGATATTATTGATAAAGTCATATTATTGACGCAAGGAAAGTTACATCCATCTTGGTTAGGACTGGATGTAATCGGACTTGCGGAAAAATCAGCAATTAGAGCCGTACAGAAAGCAACTGGGGAAAAAATTAAAATCATCAAAGAAAAGGTAAAAGAAACTGGTGATTTAGGAACTACTTTTGATAAATTAAAAAAATTGAAAGTTAAAACACTCTCTCAGTTTATGCAGAAAAAAAAGCCAGAACCTCGTTTTTCATCTCCTATAACAGTAGAAGAAGTATATTCAGAACTCGATGAAATTTCTAAATTAACAGGCACTGGGTCTGGTGATAAGAAATTAAGTCGTGTTTCTGAATTATTAGAAGCAGCTAATAGAAAAGAGGGAAAATGGATTCTCCGAACACTGATCGGGAAAATGCGTCTCGGAATTAGGGATATGACTATATTAGATGCCCTAGCAATTGCCTTTACAAATGATAAAAAAAATAAACCAATTATTGAACGTGGTTATAATATTTATCCCAATCTAGGGGAAATTGCGAAAATCTTAACCAATCAAGAATTAGATACCATTAAAAATCTTAAAATTGTAACATTTACTCCTGTAAGAATGATGCTAGCTCAAAGATTATCATCCATTGAAGAAATTCTAAAAAAATTGGGTGGGATATCCGCTTGGGAATACAAATATGACGGTGAGCGCCTCCAAATTCATATCGATGATAAGGTGATGTTGTATACGAGGAATTTGGAGGATGCAACCCCTCAATATCCTGATGTACAAAAGCTTGTCCGGGATCTTGATATTGATAAGGCAGTAATTGAAGGTGAGGTAGTTGCTGTGGATTCTTCAGGTGGCTTACGACCGTTCCAGGAATTAATGCACCGACGAAGAAAATATGGCATTGATGATGCAGTTGAACAATACCCAATTAATCTATTCCTATTTGACATATTAAAAAAAGGTGAGCAAGATCTTCTTGATGTGCCCTATACAGTCCGTCGAAAGCACCTAGAACAGCTTGTTGAAGGAACAGATAAACTCAAATTAGCGACTGTAAAAATTACCGATAATGCTTCAGAAATTGAAAGATTCTTCAATGAATCTATCGAATCGGGTTGCGAAGGCATTATAGCGAAGGATATAAACTCTGTCTATTCCGCTGGCGCGAGAGGCTGGAGCTGGATAAAACTCAAAGAATCATATCAGAGTACAATGGCGGATAATATCGACATAGTGGTGGTAGGGGCTTATATGGGGCGTGGAAAGCGAGCTAGGACGTACGGGGCTCTCTTATGTGCAGTTCTTGATGAGAAGGAGGGCAATTATAAGACCATCTGTAAAGTCGGTTCAGGATTTAGTGATTCTGACCTCGATTTCTTCCTTCAGAAATTTGAAGAAGTTAAGAGAGATACAAAGCCTCCACAAGTGAAATCAGTAATCAAGCCGGTACCTGATGTTTGGTTTGACCCGCTAATAGTGGCCGAAATTGCTGGGGATGAGATTACGTTGTCAAACGTACATTTGGCGGGATTTGGTAAAGTAAAGACAAATTCGGGGCTTGCTATCCGATTTCCGAGGTTCATTCGTTGGCGAGAAGATAAATCCATAGAAGATATTACTACCACGGACGAAGTTGTAGATATATACAAGCGACAAAGAAAAACCGTTTAAAAATCATCTAATTTTTTATTTCCTTGAAGGTCTAATCTCTTATCAAGTGCATAAATTTTTTCAATTAAAGATTCAATTTTTTTTTTATTATCAGGAGTTATTTCCGATCTTAATTGTTGGATTAATTCATTTTTGGAGTAAAACATAATTTGGCACCCATTTTTATCCTGAATTAAATTTATATTGCCTTTAAGAAAATAAACTTTCATCTTTTTAGCCATCAGTGCATATATTTCCCACTCCTTAGCACTAATGCTCGCAAAACTCCTTTTAATCTCAATAATTGTATCAAATCTTTGCCCCACTTCCAAATATATACTTTTTCCTATAGTTTTAAGAGGAATTTTAGAAAAATCATGAACAATACAGTCAGGAATAACATATTTTTGCTTATGATTTTTTAACAAAGGATGAAATACCCTAAATTGATGGAAATCATATAAAACTTCCATACAATCCTTTCCAACTTTGTCGAATATCACACCCTCCTTTATAGCTTCTTCTAATTCATGTGTCTGATACCCCCGAGCCTCTAAAAATCCATTCCAAGTCAATCCCTCACGGATTAAATAAGTAGAAAATCCACCAAATTTCTTTCCCACCTCTACAAGAAGGGGTGATCGCCCATAAATCTTAACAAAATCAGCAACCCAATCTTCTACCGTCCTAATAGTGGTAGGCTCTGACCAATTGTATTCACCCCCAAAATTAGCAGTATGGCCCCGCGCCTTCAAAAACTCGTTGTAAGTCAGCTTCTTGCCTGTCAAATAGTGTTGAAGTCCCCCAAATTTCCCCAGTACTTCTCTATAATAGGGTGATCGTCCATGAGCCTCAGCAAAATCAGCAATCCAATTCTCTACCGATTTTATAATAGAAGGATCTGCCCAATCGTGCTCATATTCTACATTAGGGATATAGCCCCGTGCCTTTAAAAACTCGTTGTAAGTCAGCTTCTTGCCTGTTAAATAGTATTGAAAACCCCCAAATTTTTCCTGTAATTCCCTAAAAAAAGGTGACCGTCCATAAACCTTAACAAAATCAGCAACCCAATTCTCTACCGATTTAATAGTGGCAGGTTCTGCCCAATCGTGCTCATATTCTAAATTAGGGACATGGCCCCGTTCCTTCAAAAACTTGTTGTAAGTCAACTTTTTATATTTCAAATAATGAGTGAAACCCCCAAATTTCTCCTGTAATTCCCTTAAAAAAGGTGATCGCCCATGAGCCTCAGCAAAATCAGTAATCCAATTTTCTACCGACTTTATAGTAGAAGGATCTGACCAATTGTGTTCATATTCTAAATTAGGTACGTGGCCCCGCGCCTTCAAAAACTCGTTGTAAACCAATTTTTCATGTTTCAGATAGCGTTGAAATCCCCCAAATTCCTTTATCAACTCAGCAAGATAGGGTGATCGCCCATAAGCCTTAACAAAATCAACAACCCACTTCTCTACCGATTTAATAGTGGCAGGATCTGCCCAATCGTGTTTATATTCTAAATTAGGGACATGGCCCTGCACCTTTAAAAACTCGTTATAAGTAAACTTCTTCTGTTTTAAATAATGATAAAATCCTCCAAATTTTCCCATTACTTCTCTATAATAGGGCGATCGTCCATGAGCCGTAACAAAATCTATAATCCAATCCTTTACCAATTTGATAGTGGCAGGATCTGTCCAATTATGTTCTCTTTCTTTATTTGGGGGAATTTTACATTCTTTTAAAAATTGATTATATGTCCTATTATAAGCCTTTGCTTCATGATTGATAAATCCAACAAATTGAGCGGAAAATTGTTTAGAAGTTGGAGCTTTTTTAAAATCTTTATAATAATTTAGGACCCATTGCTTAATTTCTTCCCTCTTTCCAGCGAGTTCCCATTTAGAAATAGGTAATCTCATATAGTTTTTATTACCGATTTTGATTTTTTCCAAGTTTTCAGGATGAAAATTAACTTCATAAGATTTTTTACCTTGCGCGTAAATAGATGTATTCTCACTTACTAGAATATTATTCAGTTTTTTTTCTAAGGTTTCGATTTCTCCTTGAGTTAATTTTTGTTGGATAATGGGATTTTCAGGGAGGTGGAGAAATTCATACAAATTTATGTTATTATTAAGAATAGATTTATACTTAACGATTGATTTATCAAAATCACGAGCCGACAATTGTAATCTCTCACGTAAATGGCCTAGAACTGACCCAAATTCGGGATTTCTCAAAAATTTTTTCTCAAAATGACTGAATTCTTTTAAAGTTTCTCGTAATTGACCGTTCTCAATAATTTCCAAGGGGACCAGAATGCCGTAACCATGTTTGAGGGCATCACTTTCGAGGAAGCTCTCTATCGTTGGGGCGAGTTCAGTGAGGGGTGTTTCATCAAGTTCGACCCATCCCTCAGGATGAGGTGATTCAGGGGAATTTAATTTTTGGGATGTTTCAGAAACTCCTTTAACAGCTCGACCATTGGTATTTTC
>JABXJU010000224.1 GCA_013375405.1 Candidatus Helarchaeota archaeon | reverse complement strand
TATGGCATATAGAATACTAGATGATGGCAATCAAGAATCATATGAAGGAGTCGATACCGATTTAATATTCATTGGATTTGTAGGAATGATGGATCCTCCTCGTGATGCAGTCTCGGATGCTATTAAGGTCTGTAATAAAGCAGGAATTGAAATAAAGATGATCACAGGGGATCATCCTGCAACTGCCAATGCAATAGCAAAGGAAATTGGACTTATTTCTACAGGCGAAGATCAAAAAACCATTACGGGTGTTGATTATTATCAAAAATCTAAAGAGGAAATAGAACAGACAAAGGTTTTTGCTAGAATTTCGCCAGAGCATAAATTAAATGTTGTAAGAACTCTTCATAAGAAAAATTATATTGTGGCAGTAACAGGGGATGGGATTAATGATGCACCCGCCTTAAAAAGTGCAAATATTGGAATTGCAATGGGAATTGCAGGGACGGATGTTGCGAAAGAAGCAGCTAGTATGATATTAACCGACGATAACTTTGCAACAATTGTTTCAGCCGTTAAAAAGGGACGAAATATTTACGAGAACATATTAAAAACAATATTTTATCTACTTTCCTGCAATATTGGAGAAATTTTAGTTATTTTTGTTTGGATTGTTATTGGAGTTAATATATTTACTTCTGGTGAAATAATATCAGTCCTTCCTTTAATACCTTTACAGATTCTCTGGATTAATCTTATAACAGATGCACTTCCCGCCTTAAGTTTGGCAAAAGAACCAGAAGATCCAAAATTGATGGATCATGCTCCTAGAAGAGTAGATGAACCTGTCTTCACTAAACGATTCACTGTTAATATTATCATTTTAGGTACGCTCATTTGTATTGGAACGCTTATTCTTTTCCAATATGGATTACATAATGGTGCTCAGATGTGGGGATTAGGAGGTGCAGAGAACGAAGAAAAGATCTATAGATATGCCACGACTTTAGCCTTTATGACTGTGACCTTTTTTGAGAATTGGAATATTTTTGCAAGTCGTTCCTTAAGAAATTCCATTTTCAAATTAAAATCTCGGAACTATTACATGTATTTAGCTCTCATAGTAGCAATTATTCTTCAAGCCACTGTTGTTTACATACCCGTATTAAATCCGGTTTTCCACACTTGTCCACTTGGTGTTCTAGACTGGGTACTCATAATAGGAATATCTTCTTCAATTATTTGGGTTACTGAGGCATATAAGGCCCTATGGAAGTGGTGGGATCGACGACATCCTTCCGAAAATGAAAATAAATAGTAACTTTAACATTTAAAAAACAATATTAGGTTAATGAAATTGTTAGTAATAGCATTTATTGGAGTCAAAAAATGAGTTATTATAATCAGGAAATTGCCGATGTATTAACGTCGTTAAATACAACAAAAGAAGGATTGAGTGAAGATGAAGTTCTTAAACGGCGGGAAGAATTTGGATATAACGAAATTTTAACTAAGAAGAAACGATCTGTTTTGAGTATTTTCGTCGGCCAATTTAAGGATTTTTTAATAATTCTATTAATAGCTGCCATGGTTATTTCCATTTTTCTTCAAGAATTTACTGATGGAGCGATTATCGGAGGAATTTTAATTATAAATGCTCTCATTGGAACTTATTTAGAAGTTAGATCCGAAAAATCATTAGAGGCCCTTATGGAACTCTCAGCTCCCACGGCGAAAGTTCGAAGAGGAAATAAAGAGCATGAAATCCCAGCCCGTGAATTAGTTCCGGGAGACATTATCGTTTTAGAAACAGGAGATAAAGTTGCTGCTGATGCACGGTTACTCAGCGCCGTTAATTTAAAAATCGAAGAGGCTGCGTTGACTGGAGAATCAGTCCCAGGTTCGAAGAAAGCAATTTTATTGAAGAAGGAGGACATTCCAATAAATGATCAAAAGAATATGGCATTCACGGGTACGATTATAACATACGGTCGAGGAGAAGGTGTGGTAACTGGCATAGGAATGAACACAGAAATTGGGAAAATTGCGGAAATGATTCAAACAATCGAAGATGAAGATACACCCTTAACAAAAAGAATTAATCAACTCGGTAAATGGATTGGAATTCTTATTATTGTAATTTGCGTGGTCGTTTTTATTGCAGGATTCATGCGAGGAATTAATATACAAGATAGCTTTTTACAGGCAGTTTCACTAGCTGTTGCAGCTGTCCCAGAAGGATTACCAATAATTGTGACTATCGCACTTACTTTAGGTGTTACCCGAATGGCCGTAAAACATGCGATTATTCGAAAATTACCCGCAGTTGAAACGTTAGGATGCACTACAGTAATATGTTCAGATAAAACTGGAACTCTAACTTTAAATCAAATGAGCGTTAGAAAAATTTTTACTAATGATGATTTATTTGATGTTACAGGTCGGGGGTATGAACCCCACGGCACCTTTTATCTTCAAAATGCGGAGGTAGATCCATTGCACAATGCGCCTCTTGTGATGACTCTAAAAATAGGTGCTCTCTGCAATGATGCCTCATTAACCCAACATGAGGATGAAGTTCCTGGAAAACAATGGGAAATGATTGGCGACCCTACAGAAGGCGCGCTAGTAGTTTCTGCAACTAAAGCAGGTCTGTGGAAAACCACATTAGAAAAGGAAAATCCACGAATCGGGGAAATACCATTTGATTCAAAGAGAAAACGAATGTCGACAATTCATTCTACCTCGGATAATGAAAAATACGCACAAGTGAAGGGCGCTCTTGAAAGTATTCTCGAAATTTCTTCTTATATACAAATAGGTGAAGAAATACGTCCCCTTACTGAAGAAGATAAGCAGCGGTATCTTGCAATAAATGAAGAATTAACTAGTGAAGCACTTCGAGTTCTAGCTATGGCCTATAAAAAAATACCCACGGAAATTAGTGAATTTACAATGGAAAATACTGAATCAAATCTAATCTTGACTGGTATGCAAGCGATGATTGATCCTCCAAGAAAAGAAGTTAAGCCTGGACTGGAAGAATGTAGGCAGGCCGGTATTAAAATCGCGATGATCACGGGAGATCACAAACTAACGGCAGTAGCGGTCGCAAAAGAACTAGGTCTAATGAGGCAATATGCGGGAGCTCTGACTGGGAGTAAATTAAATGAAATTACTCCAGAAATTCTACAAAAAATGGCCGGCTATGTTGATGTTTATGCGCGGGTAAGTCCTGAACAAAAGACTAAAATACTCGATGCCTATAAAAGCCGGATTAACGTAGTCGCCATGACTGGTGATGGAGTTAACGACGCTCCCGCATTAAGAAAGGCAGATGTTGGAGTCGCAATGGGAATAACCGGAACAGATGTTGCCAAAGAGGCAGCAGATATGACCCTTGCAGATGATAATTTTGCGACTATTGTCAAGGCAGTGGAAGAAGGCCGAATTATTTATGCTAATATTAAAAAATTCATTTTCTATTTATTATCGAGTAATGTTGGAGAAATCCTCATTGTATTCCTCGCTGTATTATTTGCCATTGGAGGTGTATCTTTTGCTCCTTTGGTTGCTATTCATATTCTCACAGTAAATCTAGTTACAGATGGACTTCCTGGAACGGCATTAGCGTTTGATCCACCTAGTACAGGTGTTATGCAAAAGCCTCCCCGAGATCCGGAAGAATCTATACTTACAAAACGTGACTTAATCAATATCACCGTGGTGGGAATAACAATTACTGCTGGGACTTTGGCAGCATTCATGATAGGATTAAATCTTTTTGATGTAATGGGTCTTTCAGGTTCTCGAGAATTTTATGCTCAGACTTTTGCATTCCTAACACTATCGTTTTTCCAATTTTTCAATGTCTTTTTATGTCGAGAACAGGAAAAATCAATTCTTAAAGGACCATCTATTAATCGCATGCTAATATTTTCAGTAATACTTTCAATTGGATTTCTTGTCGCGATAATATATATTCCAGGAGTTGGAGCTGTTTTTCACACATATCAAATAGGAGTGTTGGAATGGGGTATAATTATCCTAATAAGTTCATCTCTTATTTTTGTAGTTGAAGGATTTAAAGTAGTTTGGCGTTATATTAAGGCTCCTAAACGTAAAAAGCTTCAATATTATGTAAAGCGAATAGAAAACATCATGGAACGTTACCATGATTAATTCAATCGATAACCTATACTCTTTCCATATTTTTGTGGTGTTTTTAAGGCTTTTTCGCAGACATAGCTTAGTATTAATCAGAATTATTGCAATTCTTTTTGGGAGAATTTCTAATGCTGCTTAACAAGGGTGAAAAACTAGACGAACTTTTGATAAATTTTGGAATGGTCACGAATGTTCATGCAACCGCAATTGTTTCCAGAGATGGATTTGTTATTGCATCAATTATGGATAATTCATTTCTTGGTAATGGGGGCAATAGTTTCAATGAAGAACTTATAGCGGGAATGGCTGCAGAAATTACAATGTTAGGGGAACGGACAACTGAAGAGTTATTGAAGGCAAATCCACAGCGTATTATTATTGATTCAGAATTAGGCACAATTATCCTTGTAACGGCTGGAAAAGAAGCTGTCATAATCTCTGTAATCGATCGAGAAAATCTAGGGATTACTCTTCTACATTTACAAAAGCTTGCACATCAAACAGAAAAAATTTTACATATTCGAAATCAATAAAATCTAAATGATAATTAAAAATTACCAATCTTTAATTTCAAGAGTCACAACAGATCAAGAGGTTTTTGCAAGAAAATCTATTTTAGAATTATTGGATGTTGGAATAAATTCTGTTTTGCCTAGAAATTTAATACCAAAGTTAGTTAAATTGAAAAATGGAAATTTGTATTTACAAAATTATGTTTTTAAATTATCCCAAATAAACCATATTTATGTAGTCGGGGCAGGGAAAGCAAGTGGTGCAATGGCGGAAGCATTGGAACCAATTTTAAGGTTGTATATCACCGAGGGATTAATAAATATTCCAAAAGGCACAAAACAACGCTGTAAAACTCAAATTATTCAACTTAATGAGGCAAATCATCCAATCCCTTCTGAAAATGGAATTAAAGGTACTCGAAAAATAGTTGAAATCCTAAAAAAGGCTCAAGAAAACGATTTAATTATCTCTTTAATTAGTGGAGGTGGATCCGCACTACTTCCCTTACCAACTAGTTCAATAGGTTTAGACCAATTACAGGCTTTAAACCGAACACTTATAAAGTCAGGTGCTAGTATACAAGAGATCAATACAGTTCGGAAACACTGCTCACAGATAAAGGGGGGGCAAATGGTGAAATATGGGCTCCCTGCTACAATGGTTACCCTTATTATTTCTGATGTAATTGGGAATCCAATTGATTCTATTGCATCGGGCCCAACTGTTCCAGACCCTACAACATTTGATCAAGCAATAAGAATTTTGAAAAAATATGATGTATGGGAGACTCTAGCTCACTCAATTCGGAACCATTTCAAAAATGGTATAAAGGGGAACATACCAGAAACTCCTAAACCATCTGATGAAATTTTTCAAAAAACTCACACTATAATTATTGGAGATATCAAATTAGCATGCGAATCTATTAAAAAGGCGGCAATTCAAAAAGAGTTCCAGAGTAAAATATATTCCTATGAAATTATAGGAGAAGCACGGGATGTTGGGAAAAACTTTATCCAAATTATTAAAGAAAAATATTCTAAATCACTCGATAAAGAATCACCCCCGGTGATATTGATTACAGGTGGTGAAACGACAGTTACTGTAAAAGGTAATGGAGTCGGTGGTCGCTGTCAAGAACTTGGACTAGCTATCCTTTCGGAATTAGGTGATCTTCCAGGAATGATTTTTGCTGCATTAGGAACGGATGGGATTGATGGATTTACTGATGCCGCAGGAGTAATTATTGATAAGCAATCAGTAAGATTAATGAACGAGAAGTGTTTAGATCACAATAAATTTTTGAATAATAATGATTCTTACAATTTCTTTAAAGAACTTGGAGATTCATTGATTTTCACTGGTCCAACAGGAACAAATGTGAATGATTTAATGTTAATCGGTATTTTTTAGTTTTTATTTTCAGAATTAATTAAGATTGAAATTCAATTCTATTTCAAAGGTTTCATCAAATATTTTAATAATTCTTCAAATTTATAGTTCTTTACTTTACCTAATTTTAATTTTTTCCCATTTAATCTAATTATAGTTGTTTTACTATTAATACTTAATTCTGTTATTAGAATTTGAGCCCAATGGAGTTTTTGTAATTTGATTTCATCTGCAAAATCATCATGATTTAGGTGAGGTTTTGAATATTTTCCAATAATATTTCCAAAATCAAATCCAAATAATACGATTAGAGAAGCTCCCATTTCCTCAGCTAAATATATACATCTATCTCCATCTGTGAATCCACCATAGTTTTTGAGGAATGGTAGAGGTTTATTTTGTGTAGTACCCATCATTTTTCCAGGAAATAACGAGAAATATTGGTGAATTGCTTCGATATTATCTCCATGTGCATGGATGATAATTAGTGCACCTTTTTTATTTGCATCTATTAAATCTGATATTTGCCCATCTAGATCTGTTATTATGATATTTGGGATAATATTATATTCTAATAATGCAGTAGTGGCACCATCTGCTGAAATGTGAGTAAAATTTCCAAGGGGAAGTAATGAATTTTTTAAATTTTTAAGCTGATTGGGTAGTGAAGGACCACAGCCATAGATAAATATTACTTTATTACGAATTAGATTTTTTAAATCTTTAATATTAATATAATTCCTCCTCTCATGA
>JABXJU010000470.1 GCA_013375405.1 Candidatus Helarchaeota archaeon | reverse complement strand
GATACACTTTTGAATTTCTCCTATACTTCTTTTTCCATTAAACATA
Organism: Candidatus Helarchaeota archaeon; assembly: GCA_013375405.1. The sequence goes on along the minus strand of JABXJU010000470.1, from coordinate 829 downwards.
GATAATATGTAGTAAGAAGTTTCATTTAGTTTGAACGAGTCTCCGTTTTCAATATTGAATAGCCAGAACATACCCTCATCTATTTTCAGTTTATAGAGGATAAATTCCTCTTTCAATTGCAATGCTTTATCTACTTCCAGCATTGTGGATCCTCAGCTAAATAATCGCCAGTAACAGAATAAGCTATTGCCCGACAACCACTGCAACGGGGAATTAGGTTACATCCCTTACATTTGCCTTTTAGATTATTTTTATTCCTAATTTTCCATAGAATATCTGAAGTATACCATATTTTATAGATAGAATCTTTTTTTAGGTTTCCAATAGGAATGGGCAACCTCCGACAGGGAAGAACCGTCCCATCTGAGAGTATGGTAAGGCTTTCTATCCCGATGGAACATGAAGCACCTAAATCGATTTGCAAAGGAGTGTCGACAGATTTTGCTCTTTCCGGATCGATATCTGCCCATAGAGTCCGATACTTTAGTATTGTCAGAGGTGTGCCTTTTTGATATTCTGTATCAGAACGATGAGAAACATATCGGAACAGTTCTTGAACTTCTTCTTTTGTAAGAAACCAGTCTTTAACTTCAATTCCTTTTCCCTCCGGTACAAACCTCTCAATAGTAAGGGTATCTATCTTTTCTTTTATGGCAAGGTCAATCAACGAAGGTACTTCCTGGAGATTTTTTTTATGCACAGTAAACATCAACCGTGTTTTTATACCTTTCTTATTACTACAACGCCATTTTAGCTCAAGATTTTCAGGCGGCTAGCCGATGTCTTCTTTCGGAACCTATTATTAAGACTCCTGCAAAATGAATGGGTT
>JABXJU010000030.1 GCA_013375405.1 Candidatus Helarchaeota archaeon | reverse complement strand
GATATACGGTTGTTTCATTCTTGATTAGTTGCACGATGGCAGTTCTATTGATTATATCTTTAAAAGGCTGGAATTGCGTTAAATCATGGACCTTTTTCAGACCTAATTTGATAGGAGCTTTATTCTTGGTTTCGTTGATAATTTCATATTGGCGAAATCCTCGTCCTGGAATCCCCCGAAGCAACGTTTGCGTCACGAGAAATTCCAGCATTCCGTGATTTTTCAGGTATAGATCCATGCAAATATAAACGAAGACTGCGGAAATATCATATTTTCCATAACCGAGCTTCCCTTTCCACCCTTTCGAGGGGAATAATCTATAATCCTGCCAGAGTTTCATATATTTTTCCTTATAACTTTCTGGAAGATATTCCCAATTAATCCAAGGCGGATTGCCTATAATGTAATCAAAATGATTATAAAACAGAGGTGGTACGCTATTTTTTCTGCGATCATCGGTAGCAATACTGTCTGCTACGAAAACAGGGATGGATAAAGTTAAACTGGGTTCAATTAAATCAGAAATTGCCCAGAGATAATTGGTTCTTGCCGCCAATACCGCTAAAGGATTCAGATCGAAACCTACGATACTTCGCTGAAATTCAAAATCGCTAAGCTTCTTCTCTTGGAGTTGTAACCAAGTTCGTACTTTTTCTATTAAGTGAATCAAAAAAGTCCCCGAACCACAAGCTGGGTCAAGGACTTTTTTCTTGATATCCCCATCATAACCGATGTCCTCAATAATGAATTCAGCTAGCCATTTAGGTGTATAAACCTCACCGAGTTCGCGTCTTAATGCTGTGGTTATCATTTTCTGATAGAGATTTCGAAAGAGATCATTAATTCTCCCTTTTTGAGGGCGGGGTCCGAAGAGATATTGTGATAGAACCTCCAAGCAAAGCCTAAGCCATTTCTCCAAGGCTTCATCCCACTCATGGAGGTACCAAGAGAAGCATTCCGTTCCTTCTAGGAAATGATCTAGTCCGAGTTGGCGGAAAAACTCGCCTTTTTCAAGAGTTTCGAGATAGGATCTGAATTCAGACGAAGATTTTTGCAAAATATTTGGTAGATGCGCCTCAGTATCAGGTTGTCTTAGTTGATATAGTATTTCTGAGGCAATAAATTTGATAATAATTGCAATATAGGTATGGATGGCGAATAAGATCTCTGTACGATTAAGGGTAAGATTTAAAGAATAGAGTTTGGTTAGTTCCTTTAATATATTTTTATTTAATGGTCCGGTGGAGCTAACTTGTTGAAATAACTCCCGCCATTCATTGAAGAATCCTTGAAATTGTTCCGACTTATTATGTTGAATCTTACGAAGGAGTACATTTACCCCATCCTTCGCACAGCCCGAATTAGGACCAAGATCATCTTTCAATTTTTCTGCTGTAAGATTCTTTAAACCGGGATTAATTCTATCACGCCTTCTTCCTTTGGGCTTAAACCCTTGTTCGTTCTATATGGATAATGATGTAATTTTTAACTTATTTATTAATAGGAATATGGAAGTTATCTTGTTAAATTGTATTCAGATATTGAAGGAAAAAAGGATGCCTGAGAAGATGGAATGGTGGCAGAAGACAACGGTGTATCAGATTTATCCACGCTCTTTTAAGGACACGACTGGGAATGGAGTGGGGGATTTGCGAGGTGTGATTGAGAAGCTCGATTATTTAACGGAACTTGGGATTGAAACGATATGGTTTAGCCCCTTTTACCCCTCACCGCAGGAGGATCACGGGTATGACATCACGAACTTTGTGGATGTGGAGCCAGAGTACGGGACCCTGGCGGATTTTGATGAATTGCTAGCAGACGCACATAAGCGAGGGCTTAAGATTGTATTGGATATGATATTGAACCATACCTCGGACAAGCATCCATGGTTTCTTGAATCTCGGGCCAGTCGCGACAATCCAAAGCGTGATTGGTATATCTGGCGGGATGGACGTGGAAAAAATGGCAAAAAACCTCCAAACAAATGGAAAGGCATGACGGGCGGTCGCGCTTGGGTCTATGATGAACTAACCGAGCAGTGGTATTTTCATCATTTCCTCCCGTTTCAGCCGGACTTGAATATGCGGAATCCGGAAGTTAAAAAGGCGATGTTTGATGTCTGTCGCTTCTGGTTAGATCGTGGGGTGGATGGATTCCGTTTGGATATTTTCCATTCCACGTTTGTTGATGCGGAATTTCGAGACAACCCATGGGTCTGGACGCTTCTACCTAGCGAGACGCATATGAGATCATTTTTTCAGGATCATATTTATGATTTACACCTGCAGGAGACTTTTGAATATGCTATCGAATTGCGAAAGCTGATAGATGAATATTCTCCACCACGATTCCTGGTAGGAGAAGTTCAAGGAACGCTGGAACATCTCCGTAGGTACTATGGCCCGAACAATAACGGGTTGAATACAGTCTTCTTATTTCCATTTTCCACGCTGCCCATGAATCCAAAGAAAATACACAAGATCGTATCCAAATTTGAAGATCTCCTTCCACCGCCTTCTGTGCCGACGTGGGTATACAGCAATCACGATCGGATTCGAATGATTTCCCGGTTCTCAGATGATCCAGCGAAGGCGAAGGTGATGGCGATGCTGCAGCTGACATTACGCGGAGTCCCCTACATTTATTATGGGGAGGAGATTGGCATACCGCAGGTGAAGTTTTCGTTACGGAAGAGTCAAGATCCGATAGGACGCAAATATTGGTGGGTACCAATCACCCAAATAAAAAGATTTGGATTTTCCTTGACGCGTGATGGCTGTCGGACTCCCATGCAGTGGTCAGCGGCGCCTAATGCAGGTTTTTCTCCGAATCCAGAAGCGGTTACATGGTTAAAAATTTCTAAAACTTACACTAAAATCAATGTGGAGGTACAAGAAAAGGATCCCAATTCACTTCTCAACTTCTATCGACGTCTTCTGAAGGTTCGGCGTTCGCAAATCGCCTTACAGGAAGGCGAACTCCAATTAGAATCCCCCATGAAAAACTCCCTCCTGTATTATCGCTCACATCCGAGCCAAAAGCTTGCCATTTTATTGAATTTCTCGAAAAAACAACTCATACTTCCAGCACCACTCCCTACGCCAACGTTAATTTTTTCGATCCATTTGCACAGCCAAGCATTAGATCAATTTGAGCCTACGAAAAATGTGACCTTACAACCATTTGAAGGCATTATTTTGCAATGATTTCAATAGATTTATTTTATTGAACAACTAACATTCCATAGGAAGGATGAATTAATATGGAACGGAGTGAACTCTCTGATTTTTCCGACATAATTTTATTAAATTCCCAGAAAGACCTTTCCGTTACGTTCACTCCCAATAAAGATATCCCATTTTTTTCATGGTACCCTTATGTTGAAGGGTTTTCAGGATCCTTTGTGAATAGAATAATTAAACGGGAAAATATTAATTCCCAGAATTTTATTTTAGATCCCTATGCAGGAAGCGGGACCACTTCCCTTGCATGCACGTTAAAAGGCATCAATTCGCTCTCGATTGAAGTTAATCCTTTTATGTGCTTTGTTGCGAGGATCAAGAATAGAATTGATATTTTTGATCAATATTTATGGAATTTCTTAGAGGAAATTCTGGAAAAATCAAAGAAAATTAAACCGATAATAGAGAATCCATTTTTAAAAAATCCAAGGTTCTTTCCTAGTAAAAATTTATATCAATTATTACAGTTAAAACAGGCAATTTTGGAATCGGTTTTAAAACAAGAATATAAAGACCTTTTTTTATTGGCATTGGCTTCCGTTATTGTAGATGTATCGCATATGAAACGATGTGCTGATTTACGATATCGTCGAACTCCAAATAAAGTATTAAACGTTAGTGCCCGCTTTAAAAAGAGAGCTTCCAAATATATTTTTGATTTAATGACAGTCAAACCTAAAAATCACATATTTAACATAATTAATGCAGATATTGTGAATTTAGATCCGAATTCCTATGCTAATTATCTAAATAAAATCGATTATGTAATCACGTCCCCTCCATATTTGAATGGAACTAATTACATTCGGAACACAAAACTAGAATTAGCACTTCTCGATTTCATTAAAAGTACTCTAGATTTGGTAAAATACCATAAAAAACTAATTACAGCGGGAATTAATTCGGTAAAAAAAGATAATAAAATCAAAAAGTTTGAATTTTTGAAGGAAATTATGGAAAATTTAACCAAAGTGGCATATGATAAACGGATTCCAAGGATGGTCGAGGGATATTTTAGTGATATTTATAAATCTCTTGTTAATATTGATAAATTTTTAATTTCGGGGGCAGTTGGGGACATAGTAGTCGGGGATTCGAATTTCGCGAATGTGCATGTACCCACAGATATCTTTTTTGCAAGAATCTGTAATAAAATTGGATGGGACGTTAGCCAAATCGAAATTGCTCGGGAAAGACGATCAAAAAATGGATCAAAATTAAGGGAAAGTATAATCAAGATAATTAAACCTTAAATTCTTTCACATCTGAAATGGTAGAATAAAAGTGAAGTAATTGATAGAAAACTTGGCACTTAATACGCAGTCTGCTCTCGAACTCGGTAGCTCTTTATTCCAAGAAATTCAAAATATTGAGCCCGAAAATTTTGATTCAGTCATAATTACCTATTTTAAAACGATTGGGTTTGAAATTATCGATAATAAAGCCATTAAACCGCATAGTGAAAGCATTCTATCTAATTCTATCATTTATCCTGTAGACAATTTAGTGGAAATTCCTCACTTTTTGGATGAAGATATGTCCATTAAATCACACCTTAAAAAATTTATCGAGATTGAAAATGAATTCTCGTTTGTTATTATTCTAGATAAAGAAAAAATTTATTACTTCGACTCAGATCTTACAAAAATCGTCGATTTCAGTTTATCTAAAGAAACCCTTTCAACCTTACTTTCACTCATTCAGAAAAGACAGAAATATGATAATAAATCGTTAAGAAGACATTTTGGGCTCAATTCTCCACTATATTTCCTCCTTTCTAAGAAATTAATAGAACAATTCAGAGATTCAGAAGAGATATTTAAAAGCTGGGAAAAGAAATTTCAGCATTTATATTGGGCGGAGGATCTCACATATGATCTATTTATTAGACATACTTACCTTTTAATTCTCTCAAGATCAATTTTAGTTTCTGTATTTTTCCCAGATTTAATTGAGGATTCATTAACTCTTAAAGAAATAAATGATGATTTTGCTAAAAAATCGATTACAACTGATTTTTCAGAGTTCTTTAATTGGCTCGATAAGGGAAAACCAATCCTAATAAAGGTTCAAAAGCTCTTCCGGGAAGCCCAATTTGAAAAATCAGATGTATTTAGTCCCATCTACCAAGAATTGATTACAAAAGGGGAACGTCACTCATTAGGAGAGTTCTATACACTCCCGGAAATGGCGAAACTCATGGTAGAACGTGTATATAGGATTAATGAGATGGTCTTAGACCCAACCTGTGGATCTGGCACATTTTTGGTGGAAATAATCAATTTCATTGAAAATTCCTCGGATGATATTGATGTTAAAATAAAGGCATTTAACCGAATTTATGGATTTGATATAAATCCTATTGCCATTTTCATATCTAAGGTAAATCTCCTAATCTTGTTGAAAAATTATCTAAATAATCCTATAAAATTGAATTTAATTCAGTTTGACAGTCTATTTGGAATTCCAGATCACCTTAAACACATTTTTAAGTTAAAAAATAAGTTCGATTTGATTATAGGGAATCCTCCGTGGCTGCCCTTGAATTCAATAAAATCAAAAAAAATCAAAGAAAATGTAAAAAAGCTTGCAGATGAATTAGAAATTAAACCTGATCCCCAACAAATAACTAAATTAGAACTAAGTACCTTATTTTTTAATCAAACATCCAGACATTTTCTAAAAGAAAATGGTCGAATTTTCTTCATTTTAAGTAGAGGCGTGATGTCCAACGATCATGCTAATAAATTTCGTTATTTTAAAGGATTTAAAAATATTAAGATATGGTTGTTTGATCGAGATCTTTACAAAGTTCATTCTATTTGTCTACTTGCCGAAAAAAGTGAGGAAGGCGTAGCTCGATTCAATATCCCTGTTAAAAACTTTAGTTGTACATTTAAGAGTGGTGTTTGGCATTTTTCAGAAATCTCTGAAGAAAGCTACACTCCTTATGAAGTGTTAGAAGATGAAATGTACAGAAATCAGGATAAAATTTTGGTAGGGAGAGCGAAAAGATTAATTCCAAAACAAGTCTTTAACAGATTACTCCCGCGAGGACCTTCCTATTACACCGACAAATTTTATCAGGGCGCCATTTTAAGCCCACGAAACTTGGTTTTTGTTGATATTTTGGAATATAAAGATGATTTAATATTAATTGATGCCAACAAGAATGTTTTAAAACGCGCAAAAAAGACTTGGAATTACATTCCTTATGAATCTAAATATATTGAATCCAAATATATCTTTAAGATTGTGAAAAGTACTGATTTAGTTCCTTTCTTAGTATTAAAATATGATACGGTGTTTTTACCGATAAATCGAGTAAATTTTGAATTCGATCTACAGCCTCATGAAAAAGCGAACATTCATTTCAACTTTTTATGTAATGAGTTTAAGAAAAATCAGAAACCAGGTGCGCAAATTAATGATTTATGGAAAAATATTAATCATTTAAGTAAATTAACTAACCCGCATCAAAGAGGGAAATTTAAAGTAGTATATAATCAATCAGGCAGTATTTTAAAGAGTGCTGTGGTGAAAGGTAATTATATTGTTGATTCAACTCTATATTATACATCATCGAACTCTCTATCAGAATGCTATTTTCTCTCTGGCATTTTCAATGCGCCTATTCTTAGCGAAGATTTAAAGGAAATCGCAGCAACTGGCGCAAATGGCAAAGTTCGCCACCTTCACAAAAGGCCCCTTCACTATCAAATTCCTAAATTTAACAGTCAAAATAAGTTGTATAGTGAAGTCACCGAATTTTCACAACATATGGAATTCAAAATAAAACAATTTATTAAGGCTAATATTAAAAAATTTGTTGAGATCACGCAAACCAAAATTAATAAAATAGTAATTGAAAATTTGGATAAAATCGAAGATTTTCTCCTACAATCATTTGCTTTAAGGAGGCAAATGGTTCAAAATACTATTTTTAAACATTTTGAAAACGATTTTGATACATTAAATGAATTAGTTTTTAATATATTAGAGAGAAAATAAACTTCGCTCAAGTTTAGTAGTGGTAATTATTTTAAAAATCTAAAAAAACTTGGACTAATTTTTTTGAGTTATTAAAAAAAATTCTAAATTTATCTCATAATTTAGGAAAAAAATGGCGCCTCTTCGATACATTTTCGTTACCTTTTTATATTCTATTCAAATTAATCGTTACTAATTTCAGAAGAATAGAATCTCTAGAGGGTACTTTTCTTCAAATTCAAATTGATAAATGGGGAGATTAATATGAAACCAAAGGATAATGTCACACGGTATATCATTCCTTCAGTGTTTTTTATATTTTTACTAGTATTCACAAATGGGATTTTCCTTTTGGAACAAAATTTCTCTAATGGGTATTCCGCATGTTCCGCTAATAATTCACTAATGTCGACAACTTCTCATAAAATCTATATTAACGGAGCTGCTACGGGTCCTGGCGCCAATAATTGGATGTGGGCCGCAAGTCAGCCATGGTGTTCCGGTTCAGGTACTTGGGACGACCCCTACGTGATTCAGGATCTTATAATTGACGCTCAGGGATCAGGAAGTTGTATATTCATTGAAAGTTCCGACGCCCCTTTTAGAATCGAAAATTGTACCCTTTACAATTCTGGTATCCATGCGGGAATTGAATTACATCAGACTACAAACGGCCAAATAATCAATAATACTTGTACATCTAACCTAGCAGGCATCTATTTATTAAAGGGTTGCGATAATAATACTATTTTAGAAAATAATGCAAGTAATAATGAGGTCGGAATAAGGATACTTAATTATTGTAATAAAAATAATATCTCGCGAAACACCGCGAATGACAACCATGATGGGATCGATCTCGATCTTGGGAATAATAACCGCATCACGGAAAACATTGTAAATAATAACATTTATTCCGGCATATATCTGTATGGGTGTAATGATAGCACTATTTTGGGAAACACTTTAAATGCCAACCGTTTTGGGATTATATTACATTCTAGTGATGATAACAATATCTTCGGGAATACAGCAAATAGTAATGAGGTCGGAATACAAATATGTAATGATTGTAATTACAATAACCTCTCGCGAAACACCGTGAATTACAACGGCCATGCTGGGATCTATATCGATTCTACAAATAATAACCGCATCACGGAAAACATCGTAAATAACAACGGTCGTGGGATATTACTGGCAGGATCTAAGGATAACATTATCTTGGGAAACACTTTAAATGGCAACAGTATTGGGATTGAACTACATTCTAGTAAGAATATCACTATCTCTGGGAATATTGCAAATAGGAATTTCATAGGCATTAACTTAGAATATAGTCACAATAATACCGTTATGAGAAACACTGTAAGCAATAATTCGTATGGGGTATGGATTCTTCGAGCAAGTAGAAATAATACGTTCTCGGTTAACAAAATTAAACATAATTGGATTGGCATTTACATGGATTGGGTCGATAAAAACTGTATAAATAATCTCTTTTTTAAAAATTATTTTATTGGAAATAGCTATCACGCCCTTGACGATGGACTGCCCAACTCTAACCATTATAATAATTCCGTCGTTGGGAATTATTGGGATGATCATAAGACCGTAGATCTTAACGAAGATGGTATTGATGATGCACCCTATACAAATTTTTTGGGGTCTGCAAATAGTATTGATCATTTACCGATTCATGGAAACCCCTTCCTTGATGGAGGTAAAATTCACATTGACGATTCTGGCGCGAGCGGGCACACTTGGGCATGGGCCAGCACGCGATATTGGTGTACCGGTTCTGGAACTCCTGCCGATCCCTATGTGATTCAGGATCTGATAATTGACGCTGGGGGTTCGGGAAGTTGTATTTTAATTGGAAATTCCAGCGTCTATTTTAGGATCGAAAATTGCGATCTTAGCAATTCTGGCAGTGGGTTGGATGAATCCAATTCTGATGGGGGAATTAAATTAAGCTTAATTAGCAATGGGATACTATTAAATAATACTTGTTCCTCTAATTATGCCGGTATAGTGTTGGATCGTCTAGTCTCTCAAAACTATATCATAGGAAACACCCTATCTTATAACAGAAAACATGGCATTTTCTTATATAAGACCCTTAACCAGAGGATCTGGGAGAACCACGTGTCTCACAATGGAGAGCATGGCATGTATTTGTACATTGGGGGTGCTTATAACATCTCAGCTAACAATGTCACTCATAATAGGAAATATGGCATTTATTTAAAGGGATCAACCCAAAATGACATCTCGAAAAATAATGTATCTCATAATGGATATCATGGCATTCGTTTGGAAGCTTCGCAGAATACCATCACAGAAAATAATCTTTTTTATAATGGAGGTTACGGTATTGAATTGAGTTCATCAAACCAGAACAGTATTAGAGCAAACAACATCTCTTATAATGTAGACCATGGCATATACCTTAGTGGTTCAACCAGTAACATGCTTTGGGAAAATTCCGTGATCGATAATAGCATTTATTTGAAATCTTCAGATATTAACAACCTTTTTGAAAATTTAATGATTGATAGTGGCATTTACATAGATTCTTCAATTGATAACAGTCTCGGAAAAAATAGCATGACTAATTTAGGTGTAGTCATCACTGGCAATCTTGAACAGTGTTCATCACAAATTATTTCTACTTCAAATACCCTAAATGGAGGCAGCATATATTATTATACCAGCCAAAATGGATATAATATTAAAAATGTTAAAAATGGGGGGCAGTTAATTCTTGCAAATTGTAATGACTCCAGTATTTCAGCTTCACAATTTTATGGAATTTCATTGTTGTTTAGCAATAATAATACCATCTTAGAATCTAATATCTCGTATAACATCTACGGCATTTATCTAAAAGATAGTAAAGATAATAAAATCCTAAATAATACAATAAAATTCGCAAAGGATGATGGGATCATGCTACTATATAGTTCTTTTAATAATATCTCATTCAATAACGCAAGTTTCAACGGTGATGATGGAATTCATTTGATGTATTCTCATAATAATTCGCTTTTTAATAATAGCGCATTTGATAATTCCCTATATGGTATCTGCTTGACGCACGGCAGTCACAATAACACTCTTGAGAACAATACCTTGGTAGATAATCATAATCGTGGTTTAAGCATTTATACCTTATGCAGAGATAACATTGATCGTAATAATTATGAAAGCCGAACCCATATTCTCGACCCTGGAGCTCCAGAAGCCTATGCTCTTATCCTTGGAGGATCTTACATATATGAGCAAACAGCATTTAAAATGAAAGATGCTGCATTGAATGAGTTTCAAATTAAAGAAGATAATATATATTTGCTAACAACAGATATCATAGATGAGTATCCAGGGAATCTTACACGTGAAATAGTTTACGAAGCATTCGATAATATCTCTGAGCTCATTGATTCAAACGATATTTTCTTTCTTTATGTGGTTGAACATGGAGATCGTCGGCATAATTATTTAATGGATTATTTTTCCTATTACTACGGTATAATATATGAAGATAATAGTTTACAAGAAATGCTAGATGCAATCGCTTGTGCCGAACAATATGTTTTCATTAGTTCTTGTCATGCTGGCAGTTATAATGATGATATTCCTCCATCCTTGGGTTGCGAAAATCGTTTCCTCATTAGTCCATGTACAGCTGATCAACTCTCATCTTATGAACCAGTTCTTAAGTTTTTAGATGCGTATGAAAAAATAACTCAAGATTTTTTCCAAAAGGGTGATTATAATAACGATGAATTCGTAGATTTCAATGAATCATTTTATTATATGAATTCATTTAGTTATTCCTACTCTGAAACTCCTATTTTGTATGATGGAATTGAGAATTCAATAGACAACCCAGTAGATGTGATACGCCCTGTAATTGCGAATATAAATGAAAAATTTTCCAGTGGAAATCAACAGATAGATTTAAATTTCTCAATTGATGGCATTGGCCATGTAATAGGTATAGATATTTTATTATTAAATAACTCAGGAAAATTAATAAGTAGTAATACTGTTCCTGTGATCTATAAGAACAATGGAGGGCAAGGGTACTATACTTTTAATGCTCAAACATCTGAGTCTATTGGAACATACATCATTCAAATAGAGTACGAGACATCCTCTCGAAATATTCTATATAGTAGAGCTAAAGATAGCGATAACGATGGGATTCCTGATTGGATAGAATTTTTTGTGTTAGGTACGAATTGTTTTTCTTCTGATTCAGATAATGATGGACTGACTGATTTTGAGGAATACTATATATACAACACGGATCCAGCCCTCGCTGATACGGATGGAGATGGATTATTAGATTCATTTGAACTGTTAATTAAATCTGATCCCTTAGATGATTCCAGCTATGGAATTTTCTATCCGGCCGACATCGAACTTCCTTTTACGTATCACGATCCCATCTTTATCTCGTCAGATAACGATTTCACTGCGGAGAATGGAGTGCGAAGCGGCACTGGTACGGAACAAGATCCCTTTATCATCGAAAGATGGATTTTTGACGGTGATAGTATGACTGATCAAATTTGCATTCGGGACACGGATAAATATTTTATCATTCGATTTTGCATTCTTGTTAATTCTGGAACCCTCAACAATGCAATTAGCATGGTTAATGTTTCCAATGGAATGATAATTAATAATTACGTAACTCTTACCAACAGAATTGGTATAGGTCTTAATTCATCTGGTAACATTCTTGTCATGAACAATACTATTTCAGGTACTTCCCAATTTGGGATTTTATTAAATACTTCAATCAATTGCAGAATCGTCAGGAACAATCTATCCTCCAATGAAAATAATGGAGTACAATTAATCTTTTCAAACTTCAATAATTTATCATCCAATATAATTCAATATAGCACGGGTGATGGAATTCTTTTAGACAATTCTCTTCATAATGGATTTCATGAAAATCTTATGAACAACAACGGAAAGCATGGAATCGAACTCCTCTCCTCAAATTTCAATAATTTGTCATCTAATACAATTCAATATAACACGGAGGATGGGATTCTTCTAGACAATTCCTTCCAAAATAGGTTTCATGAAAATCTTATGAACAACAACGGAAAGCATGGAATCGAACTCCTCTCCTCAGATCTCAATAATTTCACATTCAATGAATTTCAAAACAATAGACACAATGGTATTCTTTTAAACAGTTCCTCATATAATATATTAGATAAAAATCTTATAAATTATAGCTGGGTTAATGGAATATACTTATTCTCATCAAATTTCAATAATTTCACATTCAATGAATTTCAGAGCAATCACTACGATGGTATTCTTTTAAACAGTTCCTCATATAATATATTAGATAAAAATCTTATAAATGATAGCTGGGTTAATGGAATATACTTATTCTCATCAAATTTCAATAATCTCACATTCAATGAAATTCAAAACAATAGACGCAATGGTATTCTTTTAAACAGTTCCTTATATAATATAATAGATAAAAATCTTATAAATGATAGCGGGGGTAATGGAATATACTTATTCTCATCAAATTTCAATAATATTTCATCTAATCAACTTCATAATAATCTTCATTTCCGACTATGGGGTGCAATTTATCTATACTACAGTGATAATAATACTATTGATTCAAATAATGTAAGTTTAAATGAAGGAGTTGGAATTTTCTTAACAACATCAAGCAATAATGATTTAATTAATAATACAGTCAAAGAAAACTTGTGGGGGGGTATTGCAATTTTTCAATTATCAAATAACAATACTATTCAGAATAATACCATTGTGAAAAATTTGTATAATCCAGAGGCTGTAGATTTCGGCGGTTTACTAATATACGATTCTACAAAAAATGTTATTCTTCAGAATAATATCAGCCAAAATAGTCAATACGGACTTTTATTATGCTTTTCTGATGAAAACAATATAACTGAAAACATTTTTTACGAAAATACTCAATCAAACGTTTATATTATGGGAGATTCATCAAATAATATTATTTATTTAAACGACTTTTATAACTCGACATCTGAAGTTACATCTCAAGTTAGTTATGAGGAGTATACAGGCTCGGGAAACTCCTGGGATTATGGCTTTATTGGTAACTATTGGTACGATTATGAACACAGATATCCAGGTGCTACTAATGATGGACTCATTTGGGATACTCCTTACGTCATTAATGCTATGTACTCGGAAAGAGATAACTATCCATTAGTTGAGCCTATATCGGAGGGGACTTTTGTTGCAATGTCCATGACAACCCCCGACCTAGATCTACATGTATATGATAGCGAAGGGCGGCACGTCGGTGTCAATTATACCACGCTTGAAGCCGAAATCGAAATTCCTGGGGCCTTTTATTCAGGCGACCACAGCAATGGAACGGAATGGATCTTTCTCCCCGCAAACGTGACGGATTATTATGTGGTAGTTGATGCGCGGGATGCGCACTACCCGGTCGAGGAATACACCTTGTCGATTTTCACCTGGACGCCTGAAGGGGACTTGCTACAGACTTCTCGGATGGAAACCATCGAAGCGGGCGAGACGGACACATGGGTTCCTCAAGTGGATCCCGAAACGGGCGAGTTAACCATCCCCTCCGTAGAGGAATCCATCACTGAAAAGCTAGAACTGTTGATTGCCGCGATCATGCAATTAGAGGATAGCGTTTTCGATAAAAATCCGTCCCAACGAAAGAATGCCCTAAGAGACAAAATTATCGAAGTTATAGACATGGTCGCGTTTGAAGACTACTCAAGCGCCGATGACAAGGTACTGCATGACCTCAAACCCAAACTGACCGGCCTGAAAACCGATGAAGACGAGATTTCATGGGGAAACGGCGTGTTCAAGAAGCCGTGGGTGACCGATGCAGATGCGCAAGAAGGATTGCGGAAGCAATGCAATGCAATATTATATGAAATAAATTTAATAATCTAAATAATCGGGACGGACGCAACGAGGTGCCCTTCCCTTCTATTTTCTGTCTTCATATTAGTCAATCACTCATCTCCAGTCTTCTTCTTGCAATTTTTTTTAATGTCTTAAAATTGGGATAGTAGTTACTAATATTCTTGAAGAGCGTTTCATTGACGGTTTTTACTTCTTCGAGGGTTAGAACTTTCTTCTGTGATTTACATAATTCAATGAATTTAATTTCAATCTCTTTCTTGGGAACGCCAATAGAGATTTTTTTCTCTTTCACAGGGGCGCGGATAAACACATAATCATTTTGGAGAGTTGGTTGAAGTCTTCTCAAATTATCTTTGGCAATTTTAACATAATTTTCATCAATTTCTGTTGTAATGAAATTTCTTTTTAGCATTTTAGCGCAAACGGCGGTGGTACCTGCACCACAGAATGGATCATAAACAAGATCATTAGGATTAGTTACCATTTCAATTATTCTTTTCATTAAATTAAGGGGTAATTGGCAGGGATGTTCATCACGGTCTCGTTTATGTTTAATTCGATGAATATCCCACCAGATATCCGTTACCTTTACTTTTTTAATATTCTTAATTTTCTTTCGCTCCTTTCTACAACTAATTCTAAGGCAATACGAATCCGCCTCAATATCCGAGGGATAGTTAAAAGTGATTTTACCACCGGGCTTGGTGTAATATAAGATCGCATAGTGCGCAGGCATTATTTTTCCTGCAGGCGAAGAGAGCGCATCCCAAACTATCCAATGTCTAAAATTTAAAATATTATTTAAGAATGTGGCGTGATAGATACACCATTTGGGCAAATTGAGAACCATTAAGACCCCCCCTGGACGAATAACTTTGGCCATTAAACCCAGCCATTTATCACACCAATTAATATAATCACGAGCATCTTGAATATCCATGTAATTCGAATAAGTTTTTGCTAAATTATATGGGGGATCGGCGAAAGCTAAATCGAAAATTCCTTCTGGATAGCGTTTAGAAATTTCTTCCATATATTTCAATGAATCCGTATGTATGACTCTATTGAATTTAAATTCAAGCGGCTTATTTACCGTGGAAACTGTTGGATTCTCCCTTGAACTGCTCCCAGAGTCTTGAGCATTGAGAGGCCTCTTTGAAAGTTCTTTTGAGTAGCCAATGGAAAAGGATTTCTTCTCTGTTAGATCATATATTCGTTTTAAAATAAACTCTGGAATTATGTTATCATTAAGTGTTAGTCTAGAGACATCTCTCCAAACGTCGGAGACATTTGCGCCTAATGGATTAATGAGATGTTTTTTTCCACCCCAATCTTTGATATTTTTACCGCAAACTTCACAATTCTTGTAAGGAATTCGTACTTTTTTAGTATTTAAGTGGAAAGGTGAAGGGGATTTTCTATTTCTACTTTTTAAATATAAAAGAAGCCCTATATGTTCTGGACACAGGGTTCTTCTTGCTTCATTTTTATCTAGAGCCAAGGCAATCCAGTATTTAAAAATCATCAGAGAATGATCATTTTTTAAGGAGTCTAAGTAATTTCCAATATAAGGTAGCCATTTTGGCAGTCCATAAATGAATAATAAGCCACTATTCTTTAGAATTCTGAAAAAGTTATCTAAATACTGTGTCTTGGCTTCGATAAAATTACTAACATCTTCATTTGATGGTATTTGATAGGAATATTTTTCCTCTAGTGTAAAAAAGGTGTTAAAAATTATTACATCAAATGAATCTTGGAGAACTGAATTAAGTTTAGTTATATCCAAAATTTGCATAGTTTCGTAAATTTCCATTATTAGAATCCCAAAGATTGCATTCTAAATTTAAAATACTATATTCTTTGTCAAATTTATTTTCCTTTTCATATATATATTATTTTAAATGTATTTCCTCCTTGGAAATAAGGGCGAAATTGGATTTTCGGTGTTATTAATTATAGTTCAAATTGCGAAATTTCCCTAATAAAAGTGAAACATGTGTTAGAACTTACTCTTATAAATAATAAAATCGTATACAGCCATCTACTAATCACATGCAAAAAGGTTATATAACAACTTTCTATGTTTTATGAATACAAATAAGTTAATTCATGAGATTGGTGTATAACAGTGGTGTTGAAAGAACGCGGTTATAGGCAAGTTTCATTACCGATACCATTAATTGAGCGTATTGAGAAGTATATCACGAACCATAAGGAAGAAGGATTTACATCGATACCGGAATTTATCCGTCAGGCAATTCGAGAGAAAATTGAGAGAGCCACGAAGAATAATGGATAGGGTGAGGGCATTACCCCTTTTTTATAACTTATTTTAATCATGTTAAAGGGTTCAATTGAATTCCTTTTTTAAAAATGGAAGTGTTTAACGTCCGAATTTTTATTTATGAACATATCACGGGGGGAGGATTGGCGGACGCCGCAGCAGAGTCATCACTATTCCCTGAGGGGTTTGCGATGTTGAATGCAGTGGTGGAGGATTTCAGAGGGGTAGGAGAAGAAATCGTAACCACCTTAGATGCACGGTTAACTCCAATCCAGAATTATATCCGAGCGCATAAAATTATTGAAATCGCAGGAGGGGAATTCGAAGAAAAGTTTGAAGCGAATTTGGCCGAGTCGGATGCGGTGTTGTTAATAGCTCCGGAATTCGATAATATTTTATTCGAATTAGCGAGGAAAGTGGAACGCGCCGGGAAGTTACTCTTAGGGCCTTCCGCTGATGCCATTAAAATCACCGCTGATAAAGCTGAAACCCACAAGAAAGCCCTAGAAGCACATGTTTTAGTGCCTAGTGCAATTCGCGTCGCCTTTTCAGAAAAATCTGAGCTTATTGATAAAATCTGCCGCCAAATTGGTTACCCCGTTGTCTTTAAACCGATTGATGGAGTAGGGGGTAGTGGTATATGTATCATCGCGAGCCAGCAAGATATTGAAGCTGGATTACAGACTGTTAGGAAGGAGACGCGGTTGGAGACTTTTCAAGTTCAAAAATTTATTAATGGGTTGGATGTAAGCATTTCCGCAATCGTAAGTGAAAAGGAAGTCCGCCCAATCAGTTTAAATGCACAATTAGTCAGATTGGGGCCTCCCACTGGGGAATCGGAGTATCGAGGGGGCTATCTCCCCATCTCTCACGCACTCAAGGACGAGGCTTTTGAAAATTCCAAAAAGATTCTCCAACATCTAGAGGGATTCCGTGGCTATGTGGGATTAGATTTCGTGTTTTCTTATGCACCTTTCCTAATCGAGATAAATCCCCGAATTACCACTTCCTATCTCGGATTACGAGAAGTCTTGTCCATAAATCCTGCACAAATAATCCTGGATGCAGTTCAAGGGAAGCCTTCTAAAAAGGTATCCTTAAACGGGGCAACGATTTTCACTAAAGAGACTTTTGAGGGTGAATGGAACCATCTTGAGGTGCCAACCGCGTTTCAAGGCCGAATCAAAATTAGCACCCCTCCTTTTCCCGTTCAAGGGCACACTATCACACTTTTAGTAGCGCGGGCTGAATCGATAAAACTAGCACAAGAAACACTTACTAATTTCATAAATTACATCAAAAAGCAAAAAGAACGCGCTAATATATAAATTCGTGGATTTTAACAATCTTTACCGTCTCATATTTATAGAGTTGCTCCCACTTTATAAGCCTCTGCTTCAGAATGGCACATCCTATACAAGGATAGCCATACTTAGCAGTAACCCGCTTGTCTGACTCCTTCAAGGAGTTCAGAGCTAATTCAACGAATTCCAAAAATTTTAATTGTTGATCCACCTGAAAAAAATCCTTGACCACGCTGCTCGGATAATATAATGTTTCCATTTTCCCATTACTTATTTCAATTGCAACCGTAGTGAGTGGCATTATCGGGTCATCAAGGATTTTCTTTAGTTATTAATACTGTAATCTGATAATAATTATAAGGTTTTATTATAATAATAATTTTAATAGTTATCTAATGAACTCATAAGAGATAATAATAGGACTTGAACGGAAGGCTCAATTAGGAGAATATTATTGTGTTTCATATGATTTTGATGCTCTGTATCTGGGTTTCTGTAGTTTTCATGATGTTGGCGGGGATAGGAGCAGAACTTTCAAAAAAGGATGAAAAGAATTTAAAGGAGGAAAGAGCAGCCTTAGTAGCCCAAGCCGAGACTTTTCTTGAGAGTGATGATTATGAATTACTTCCCGATTTGTTCACTCAAATTGCTGAACTTTCCCGAAAATTAGGGGAAGAAGATATAGCTGATGATTTTTCTGCTCGTGCTAAAAATATTAGCTCTTTATTTGCAGCTCCTGCAACACCGCCTTCACAAGATACTCCCGCACGTTCTCCCCCTCAGGCTCCCTCTCCTGCTCCAGCAACCCCCTCTCCAATTTCAACCACAGCCCCAGGAACACCACCTCCCACCAAGAGTCCAACGATAAGATTGCCCCCTGCGCAAGAGGTAATGGGTAGAATATCTGAGAGATTACAACAATTGCAAAGTGCGGTTGATGGTATAGATGTACCAAGCGTAACTCCACCATCGACAACTGCTCCTGAACAACCTACGACCATACCTACAACACCTACTATAGAATCAGCCCCTGCTCCATTTCAAAAATCGCCGCCTCCAACGGTTCCACCTAAAGCTCCTGATGCCTTAATTGCTCAACGGCGGACCGAACAAGGCACTACTCTGACATCCGGTATCGTTCCCACAGTTGTTAAAGATGAACGAGAGGTACTAGTTGATATTCTTACCGAGAAATTACCCCTAATACCGCATTGGGAGAAAGAAGAGGCCATCGAGAAAATCCTCGCGCGGCCATCAGGTCCTCAGCGAGAAGCCTGGTTAAAAGTATTTCTCATAAAGAATAAGAAATATGCGAAACCTTCAAATTATTTATAAAATTTTGATAATTTCTATAAAAATCAAAATTTTATGCCAATTCTCCATCTACCCGCACGCGAGTAGACCCGCCGTAAGGTTATCCGGCGGTACGCCCGTCGCCGGGTTCAAGCCATCCAGCACGGTGTCGAGGGCCAGCAAGAGATTCCTCTTGAGATTGGTCCCTGGGTCTGGAGACCTGAAGGGAGTTACCCCGTAATGCTTGAAAAGGTCGTAGAGTTGCGCCCACTGCCGGTAGGGACTGCTCGGTTTCAAACGGGGCTTTACGACGTCCCCGACTTGTGCGAGCAACCACTCGTAGCAGGCTGGAAGGTCTTCCGTGAACCCTAAGCCTTTCCGAGCTATCACATAACTTGCTAAGACGTGTTCAGATAAGTTATATGACCATCCATGCTTCAATGCCCCAATGATCGTGGTGTATGCCGGATGCACTTTTTTCACTGCAATCCCATAGCGGGCGCATTTGCGTTCCAACAACGGGAGCATTGACGTCTTTAATTGAGTTATTTTGCGATTTCGTTTTTTATTATAGGAGAAGGACTGCTCGAAGGACAGGTCCTCAATAATCAGCCCTTTCCCTTTATTTAGACAATAATTGATGACTTTACCCAGCTTGAAACTCGCGTAATCATCCCGCCGCCCTTTGCGATATGAGTGCAAGTTCCGCAACCGGATGGATTGGTAGCTCAACAACCTCCCATCGCGATCCATGTTTACCAGTGCTAGGCAGTCATAATTGAAATCCAGCCCAATGCCCCCGTTCTCAAAGGCACATGTAACTGCCGGAGTGGGCGATTCGTAGGACATGTGGGCGAAGTATCGCAATTCACCCTTCACCACCTTCCGTTTGACAACAACCGTGTATTTATCCAATTGTAAAATTTCGCGGAATCGGGAGGCTTGGCTGGGATTCACCGAAAACGGGATACGTAACCATTTCTTCCCTTGTTCTTTACTGAACGTCCGGATTTTCAGGTGGCGCACCGGTAAGACTTTTAAATTAAGATTCTTTACTCCATATTGCACCTTCCCAATGCAGGCAAAGGACGCATCCCGCCTTATGCGAAACTCTTCTCGTGATAAGAGCCCTAAAAGGCGCTTCCGAAACAATGGTTTCGTCCCGAACACGATTGGTTTAAGGGTTAAATTCGCCACTCGATTTTGGAGCGATGAGAGGAGTGCATATAACCCTCTTAAACTCCTATCTCGAGGGTTCTTCTTTTTCGTGTTAGCTATTTTATCTTTCACCACTGCGAGTTTATAGCGAAGATACTGGGCTTTTTTCTGCACCCATGTTTTCTGCTGTGCCAGCTTGGTCTTATTCTCTATTATGATGGTATTGACATAAGGGTTATTGTGGCACGCCTGCATCAATTTCTGTTGAATTTCCGGTGCTCCGTTGAAGAGGAGCTTGTACCCCTTGCGCTTGACGCGATTATAAATGGTGAAGATTTCGTTTAGTGAGGTTGTTTGTGATGTAGAGGGGTATAAGCGAAAAATGGTCGTGGTGAGCATACTCGTATTCCCATCAATCTAAGACGAACTTCTCACAAGATATAGCCTATGGTGCGTTTTAAAGGTTCGCCTATGAAATGCGCAAATGTCGCTTTTGCGCAAATTCAAATGGGTAATGAATTTTCAGAATAATTTAAAATTTCCTTAATTTGGGAGCACTTTTTCCGCCTTAATTACTCCAATTCCGGATTGTCTATGGAATGACACCCAGAAAGTTTGCGACTTCCTTTATTCGCGGTAATTTCTCGGTAATCATTGATCTAGTTCTTCAGAAAAAGTATTTAAACTCCTAGATTTTTATAAAATTTTATAAGCCTTTTTAAGATTTTGACTAACAGTTAGAATAATATTTTTTACTAGATTATAAATAAGAAATTAGCGAGTGGAGAATTATGACTTTCCCAGAATGGAAGAAGGATTTAGCAAGGTATGTAATAAAACGGGATGGTCTTCTCTTCGGCGAATTCGTCTTAAAATCCAAGAGAAAAAGCCCATATTTCTTCAATTTAGCAAAATTAATTAATGATGGCGAAGGATTACAGAAAGTGGCTAAAAGTTTTGCGAGAACCATTAATGAAATTGGGTTAGACACCTTTGATTACATCCATGGTCCTGCTTATAAAGGAATTCCTCTTGCAGGGGCTATTGCGATATTAATTCACCAGAATTACAATATTAACAAGCGATGGGGCTACGATCGTAAAGAATCAAAAAGTCACGGCGTTGCTGATGAAGCATGGCTTGTTGGTAATATAAATAATGAAGATCGAATAATACTCGTTGATGATGTGATTACCACGGGTTTGACTAAGATAAATAACATCGAAAAACTTGAAAAACACAGTAAAAAATCTAATTTGGAATTTATAGGGATTATAATATTCCTGGATCGTCAGGAAACAGACACAGAAGGAAATAATCCCATCACCTATTTAGAAGAACAAGGGTTGAAAGTTCGTTCTATTTTAAAAATCAGAGAGATAGTAGATTACCTTAAAGATGAATTATTAGAGGCAGAGCGCTATTGGATTTTTAAAGAGTATTTTGAACGATACGGAACATAAACTAAATAAAACTTTCCTAAAAAGAGGAACTTTGGACATTATTTAGTTTTTAATAACACTTAAAATAAGGTGTTTTTAACAAAGATCAAATTAAAAATTTCAATTAAAAAGATACCTATTTTAAGGGTATTTGATGAAATTGAAATAAGTCTCATATGAGTGCTTGTTTTTTTTGAAACCTTAAAAAATTGGTGCCTATAATGAATGAGCAAAACCAAGGAGATGAATCTGAAATAAAAATTCAGAATGCATTTGATTTTCTTGTTGAAAAATATAAAACGCGTGAATTATTTACAAAAGAAGAATTTAGAGAATTTACCGGATGGGAGGAGACCACTTTTAAGGCTTATTTCTCTAAAATATTCAAAGATGTTTTAATTCCTAAAAAAAGTAATCGATTTCAGGTAAGGGAAACTTTTAGAAAAATATCTTCTTGGTCAAAATTCAGAAAACATTTTTCACAAAAACGTAGTCTCCGAGAAGAATTTAACAGACTTTGTTATAAAACTGTTATTATATATGAATTTTTTATGCCATTAACAAATGAAGGTGATTTAAGAGCTTCATTAGATTCCTTGTTTTATAAAGATACTATTATAAATCGTCTAAAAGAAGTTGACTTTAAAAAATTGAAAAAGATTTTTCCAAAAAAACAAACAGAAACCAACACAGAATATTACGAGAGAGTTAATAATTTCATTCAGAAGAAATTTGTTGGATATTCGATTGGTCATTTTCAGGGAAGATTTAGGGCAGATGCCCTTAAAACTTTTGATGAAGTAGCAGAAATACAAAAAATAGGTTCTAAATACCTAATCGATGAAACTACTGCAATTGTTAAATTTATTTTTCCTTGTGGAACGCCAGAGAGAATAGAAAAGTATAATAGTCCATCAAAATTTTTTGATGAAATCGATTCTGAATCTAAAGATAATGAAGCAATTCAAGAAGAAGCTCGAAAAATTAGGTTATTATTTAATTTATTATTTGTAGAAAATATTCTTCAAGTCGTTAGTGGGGAAGATGAAATATGGATGCTTGAAAGTGGTTTGAGATCGCGACTACATATTTTTCGAGTAGAAATTAACACGTAATTTAATTTCTTAATCTATTTAGACAATAAAAAAATAGATTTATATAGAAATAATTCGTTAAATTGATTAGAAAATGAAGGAACTTTATGAAATTCGCAAATTAAATAGCGAGAAAAAAGGCATAGTTGATATACCACACCCTTTTGTAAAGTGGGCAGGTGGTAAAAGACAACTATTAAATCAAATAGATTTATTTTTACCCAAATCTTTTAAAACATATATTGAACCCTTCGTTGGTGGAGGCGCACTTTTTTTTTATATTCTTCCAAAAAAAGCTATTTTAATAGATAACAATCCAGTTTTAATAAACGCATTTAATGTCGTTAAAAATAACGTAGAAGAATTAATTCAGGATCTAAAAAAGCACAAAAATAATTCAAAATATTTCTATCAAATTCGAAATAAAGATCGTACTGATGAATTTAAAGAATGGTCACCTATAAAAAAAGCTTCTCGTTTCATCTACTTAAATAAATGTTGCTATAATGGACTCTATCGAGTAAATTCAAAAGGTTATTTTAATGTCCCTTTTGGAAAATATAAGAATCCAAAATTTTGTGATGAAAGGAATTTAAATGCGGTTCATTCAGCTTTACAAAACATAGAAATAATTATGGGCTCTTTTGATTTGTGTTTAACTTATGCAAAAAAAGATGATTTCATTTATTTAGATCCCCCCTACTATCCAGTTTCGAAAACATCATCTTTTACTAGTTATACTAAAGAGAACTTTAACGAGGAAGATCAAATCTACCTTAAAAATGTAGTTGATGAGTTAAATCATCGTGGTTGTAAAATCTTACTAAGCAATTCATATTGCGAATTCATTACTGACTTATATGGGGATTATAAGATTGAAGTAGTCACTGCTAAACGGGCGATTAATTGTAATGGCGCAAAACGGGGGGACATTAAAGAGGTGCTCGTGATGAATTATGAAATAGAAAAGGATGAGACTTTAACTTTAACTACTTTCATAAAAAATTCTAATTAAGGATTCTATTAATATCACGATGGATCTCAAATAAATCTCTAACGCTCGCTGTTCTAACTCATGCAAATTCAAATATATTAATTATAAGGACATTTATTAACCTTCAAATTAGTTATAAAAATTCATACATTTCTATCAAAATCTATAAATTTCTATGCCAATTCTCCATCTACCCACAGGCGGGTAGACCAGCCCTAAGGTTATCAGGCCGTGCGCCCGTCACCGGGTTCAGCGCATCCATCATGGTACTGAACTTTACCAAGAGTCCGCTCTTGGGTTTGTCGTTGGATCCGGAGCCCTGAAGGGAGTTACCCCGCTCTACTCAGAGAGAAGATGAATTCTTACCCCTTTCCTAGGAGGGACTGTTCGGTTTCAAACGGAGCTTGTAAACATCCCCGACTCGTGCGAACAACCACTGGGAAAGGGGGGAAGTAATTCCTGAAACTCACGTGTTCTTTGAGTAATGCGCACCTCACCAAGAGAAAATGGTGTGGTTGTTTGGGTAAACGTACCCTCCTATTTAAACCCTTGGGAACAGTTTGCGCATTTGTCCAATTTGCGCATATTGCATTGTAGATTTTTAGAACTTTTTACATATTTTTATAAATTTTTGAGATACAGTTTGAATGATATAAACACCAGTTAACCTCAGAGGTCTTTCATGAAATCCATCCCAGTCCTGATTGACACGGATCCTGCCATCGGCATCTTTCGCGCGGATGTAGATGATGGTCTTGCCATCTTACTTGCGCTGAACTCAGAAAAAATCGAAGTGGATGGTATCACCGCCGTATATGGAAACACGAATGTCAACAACACGTATCGCATAGCAAAGGAACTTTTGGAAGTTGCCAAGCACACGGATATTCCAGTTTACAAAGGGGCATACAATGCTACTTGGCTAGGTGTTCGCACCCCTGCAGTGCAATTCCTCATCGATCATATCATGGAGCACCCTGGAGAAATAACATTGATAACCTTGGCACCCCTTACCAATGTTGCCACGGCTTTCCTTTTAGAGCCAAAACTCGCCGAAAATCTGAAGGCCCTCCTAATGATGGGTGGATATTTTTTCCCCTCCAACTTCAAAATTCCCTTCCTTCGCGCAGAATTTAATTTTTCAAGGGATACTCAAGCCACTAAAATTATATTGAATCAGGACGTGGACACGACCATTGTAGGTATAGACGTAACGACTCAAGTTAAATTCCGAGATGCACATTACGCTGCCCTCCAACTAGCCAACACGCCCATAACTGATTATCTTACCAAACACATTAAGTTTTGGCTCATGCTTAATAAGATAGTTATGGGTGGATTTAATCCACACGATCCCATCTGCGTGGCCTATCTCATCCAAAAGAGTCTCTTTAAATACGTGAAGGCTTCCGTTGATGTGTTCGTGGCTAAACCGAAAGAAAAGCCGGAGCACGTTCATAAACACTATCCAACCAACCTCCTCCAATTTATTCCGTCCTTATTTACGAGAGATGGTCAATTAACGACAACCATTCCCCCCTCCGACCCCAGAACGAATAAAATCAAAGTTTGTACCCGCGTGAACGAAAAGGCATTTTTGCAATTATTGATTTCCGAACTTTCTAAGAAATTTTAAATTTAAAAAGTGGATTTTTAAATTAGAATGATAGCTGATGAATTTCTAGAAAAAGTGAGGAGGATCTTAGCAAATCATGAGGATATTAACGAGTTAAATGAAAATCTCAAGCAAAAAACTGGGCTATTAGAATTTTTTACGTCTTCGAACGATATTGAAGAATTTAAAGGGTTCATCACGAACTTAAAACCATTGAGTGAAAAGACAAAAGATTTAGGTGATTTTCAAACTCCAAATCATCTAACGAATAAAATTTGCGCTCATTTAAATAATACTGGTTTTGAACCAAACATAATTATAGAGCCAACGTGCGGGACCGGAACTTTTGTAATGTCAGCGTTGAATTATTTCCCGGCGCTGAAGTACATTTACTGTATTGAGTTACAGAGAGAATATGAATGGTTTTTCAAGTTACAATTGCTGCGCCAATCGTTTGAACAGGAGATTAATGTCAATATCGAATTTCATCGCGATAATATTTTTACTCATCGTTTTTCAGATAGATTCAATCAAATTTTAGAAAAATTTCCCAGGAAGATCTTAATTCTGGGTAATCCTCCATGGATCACGAGCACGGAACTTTCGATATTAGATTCAGATAACGTGCCCTCTAAATCAAATATTAAAGGTGTCAGGGGAATAGAGGCCTTAACTGGAAAAGGGAACTTCGACATTGCTGAATATATCATCATTCAAATGATTCAACACTTCCAAAAGAAGCAAGGAAAAATCGCAATGCTATGCAAAACCTCGGTGATTAAGAATATTGTGAAAGATATGCGAAAATTAAACCTCAAACTTAACAATATTGAATCGTTAATCATTGATGCAAAAAGGGAATTTAACATTAACGCTGAAGCGGCTCTATTTACTGCCAATTTCGGGATGAATGGAGAAAAATTCTGCACCATCTCCCCTTTAAATCTACCCAATCATCCAACAAAAAAGTTCGGATGGATAAATGATAAATTTGCCTCGAATATTGAATTATACGAGAAATACAAGCATTTTGATGGGCATTGTCCATTCATTTGGAGACAAGGCGTGAAACATGACGCCGCAAAAGTAATGGTCTTAACATCTAGCAATAAAATGATGTTAAATGGGCTTCAAGAGGAAGTCGATGTTGAAAATAATCTGCTCTATCCATTCTTAAAAAGTTCTGATTTGAAAGCACCCGTCATAAGAAATACGGATAGGAAACTTATAGTTACCCAACGGAAACTTAATGAGGAAACCGATTGTATCGCTGCGGAGTACCCACGTCTTTGGAATTATTTGCTATCTCATGCCGAGTATCTAGATAACCGGAAATCCGCGATATACAAAAAAAGACCACGATTTTCGATATTCGGAATAGGGGATTACGCGTTTAAACCATATAAGGTAGCAATTTCCGGCTTTTACAAGGCTCCTAATTTTTCCCTAGTATTTCCAATCAATGATAAACCGGCCATGCTTGATGACACTTGTTATTACCTATTTTTTGATAATTTTCAGGATGCCTTTTTTACGTGGATTCTACTAAACATGGATTTCACTAAAGAATTTTTATCCGCACTTGTTTTCTTAGATTCAAAACGCCCCTACACCAAAGATATACTCATGAGGATACAAATTTTCAAAATAGCTGAATCGTTAACATATGAAACCCTCAACAACTTCTATCAAGAGCATCTTGCAGGTTATTTAGAACATAACTTCAATGAGACCGATTTTATCTCGTATCTTCATTAGTACTTTTTTACTTTTGTTATTCAATTTCTACTAATGCTTCGCGTGCTTTCCCAGCTGTTTCAGGAAGTAATTTCACTAATATAATTCCCACCATGAGGAGAATCGATAGAAAAATAAAGCCATATATCTCCACCGCTGTGCTTGTTATTATGAATAAATATATCATGGGTCCTATAAACCCTCCAATTCTCCCTATCGTTGTCATAAAACCCGAGGCCCCCGCTATATACAAATGACCTACACCCTTCAATTCAATAGGGATCGTCGCGGCAATCGGCGCGATTGTGCCCACCATAAACCCGATAACAAAACTTAAAGTCCAAATACCGATTTCTCCAAGAAAATTTATTAAAAGTAGTGAAGGAATGAGGACTATAATAGCCATCAATAAAAAATGTCTTCGATTGCTAGCTCGATCACTTAAAATGGGCATAATTACATTTGCTACCATTGCTCCATACGATATCATAGAAATTGCTATATCCGCAAGGGTTTTACCCATTTGAACTTCAAATATAGGATGAAGGGCTTTTAATCCTGTTAAATAAACCGCTAAAAGTAATAGATTTATCACACCTAGCATCCAAACATATTTATTATGGATTACCTTGCTGAGTGATTCACG
>JABXJU010000223.1 GCA_013375405.1 Candidatus Helarchaeota archaeon | reverse complement strand
TCCTCCCCCGCCCACAACCGCCGCACCAGAGCCATCTCCCGATCTCGCGGTTCCTTCTGTACGCAGACCCCCCGCTATTACAGAGCCAACTACGGGCGAAGAATTAGAGGAGGAAGAAGCGGCTGATGAAGATTTCTTTGGGGCAGGCGAACTTGCAGAGAGGTTTGATGATGTACGCGAAAGTAGAGCAAGGGCTGAAGAAGGAAAACCGAAAAAAATCAAACGATTTGGAGATGTCTCCGCTCCCATGGAAATGACCGTGAAGAAAGAATATTTAGTAAATATCGGTTTGCGGGTCTTCAAGGAAGATGTCGTAGGGATGCCAGTACCCATGACAATAACTGTGCCTGTAGCTGGTCCTCCGATTGTCGAGGTATTCGTCGTTGGGCGCGATTTTAAAGTAGATCAACCTCGCCGGAGTTTAATTGTACCCCTTGATACAGATAGCGATATTCTTAATTTTCGTGTTACTCCTAAAAAAGAAGGTATTAGTAGTTTAACTGTTGAATTCTATCAGGAAGGAACGTTGATTGGCCGTGCAATTCTTAAAATTGTCGTGAAGAAGAAAAAGGAACCTGTGAATGAAGCCCTTTCATCTACCTCAGTTACCGTTGCTTCACAATTTGGGGAAACTAGATTAGATGCAACCCTGCGTATTGTTCGATATGAGACTGATTTCTTTTTCTCACTGTTTACCCCCCGGGCGAAAGCGGTCGTTTCACAGAGTGCCCTTTTTGGAAGGACGAAGGTTGATATGGCGAAGGTGCATAAACTTGAGGCATTAATGGAAGATGCAGTCTTTGATCGAGGAAATCCACGGGCAGCTCTCGATAGATTGAGGGAATTAGGTGCCCAAATTTATAACTCCATTCCAAAACAAATTCGAAATACTATTCAATCCATTGAACCCAAATATCTGATGATTGAGACCGGTGATTTATTGGTTCCGTGGGAATTGGCGTATGATGGAGAGGATTTTCTGTGCGGTAAATATTGTTTAGGCAAACGGGTCTTTGATGAAACACGCGACTTTAGACCTCCACCTTTCTGCATAGGAAAGAAAATTCTAGATGTAGTCTTCATCGGTGCTTCCCCCAAGAATGTTCCAGAAATCGCGGTCAAGGAAGAAGTGGACCTATTCAATGTCTATGAACAAACGAAACGGATTAAGCTTCATAAATTAATCGAACCGGATGCAGTAAAGGTGAAAGTTATTGAAGTTTTAAATCAGGGGGACATGGTTCATCTAACTTGCCATGGGAAATATGAAGAAAAAGAACCTTTAGAATCAGCCCTTTTACTGAGTGACGATACACTCACTGCTGATGAGATCGATGACATGGAAATGAACAATTGGCCTCTCATTTTCGCAAATGCATGCAGTACTGGGGCAATTTCTGAGAAGATGGTCGGTATTGGAGGTATTGCGCGGGCATTCCTTGAAGCTGGAGCTATTGCCTTCCTTGGGCCACTTTTCGAGATACCTGACGATATAGCCGTTGAATTTGCGAAAGAATTTTACAACAACCTACTTTACAATAATGAGAATGTAGGAGAAGCCATCTTAAACACACGTAGAAAATTGCGAGACCAATTTGGTGGAGCTTTCTGGGCTATTTTCTCCTTATATGGCGATCCAACCTTAGCTATCTGTAAAGCCTAATTTCTCTTTTTTTTTAACGTGAAAGCACAATGAATGATATAACCATGGAACTGAGTTATAAACTAAGTCTTATGGTAGCAACAACTCAACTTGTTGTTACATTCTTATTTACCCTTCTTTTTCGTCAAGAATGGAAAAAGCAGAAACGTTCCGAAAATGAGCAATATATCCCGTATGCATTAATGCTCCTCTATTTCTTTTTATTCTTAGGGACGGTATTGATGATATATTCATATTTTTTTGCTGATGCAACCCTCCTAGAAATTTTAAAGCGCACGAGAATCTATTTCCTAATAGCTATGGGGTTTATTGTTATTGTGAGCGGGATTCTTATATATATAGCTGAACGGATTGTACGAAAAGATACGAAACATTACTTTTTAATTTACTTCATCTGTATTGTTACAACGATAACAATTCTTAAACCACTTAACCTCCTCTTTACAGGGTTTAATCTTATCCTTTTGATCCCCTTATTAGTTTTAATTGTTCTTTTTCTTCATAAACTGATTTGGAAAACCTCTGGGGAGTTAAGAAAGAAGATGTTAATAGTCATTCTTGGTTTTGGGCTTTTTCTCATGGTAATTTCTCAAGAGATTTGGTTGACTCTACAACAGGATTTTGATATATTATATAATGTAAAGGGACTACTCGTGCTTGCTTCTGTACTTACGGGTTTTGGGTTTTATACAATTCCCTCGTTTACGGAATTTGATTGGAATGAAAAAATCCGACATTTATACATCCTTAATCCTAGTGGAATATGCCTTTTTGAGCATGCTTTCAGAGAAAAATCTCTCACCGATAAGGATCTTTTCGGAGGGAGCCTCATAGCTATTCAATCTCTTATGAAAGAAATGATCAAAAGCGAGAAATCCCTCCAAGTTATTGATCATGGTGATGCGAAGATTCTTTTTGAACAAAGTCCCCATGCAATTGGTATCATGGTTGCTGATGAAGATCTCTATATAGTACATTTCAAACTTCAAAAACTCCTGAAGGAATTCGAACAACTCTTTGGCCTTCTAATGAAAGATTGGAAAGGAAATTTAGACCTTTTTTACCCTCTAGGTCCTATTATTAATAGAATATTTGAAGTAAAAGATTAGACGGAGAAATTTATGCCGGATCTCTACATTTTTGAAATGGATCCAACAGGTGGTTATTGTGGATTTCCCGCAGAAATTCCAGGGCTGCCCCCTGCGGATGTGATGCGACAAGAGTTGATAAGACGAAACAAAGTTATAAAGCAATTACAAAGTCAACTCAAAATTGAAGTTAAACGTATATTTTTGAAAACCGTGAGTTTTTTAAAAAATGAAATCGTAAAAGCTTTCGTACGACAAGAGGGAAATAACGCATTTCCAGTTTTTCTTTATGGAGAAAAGATCCTTCACTCTGGAAGTTTCCCGTCTTTCGAAGAAATTGCTCAAAAATTAAATGCAATTAAAAAGTGATGATTAGTCTCCAGTTCGCGCCTTAAATCGCTCAATATCGCGATATCCAATATCTCGTCTATATCTAAGCCCATCACACTTGACTTTCGATATCGCCTCAAGACATCGCTGTTGTGCTTCAATGATATCTTTTCCGCGAGCAACAATATTTAAAGCACGCCCTCCATTTATGATAAATTCACTTTTCTCATTAATCCCCGTTCCTGCGTGAAAAACCGTTACCCAAGGATTGTTGAAATAGGGATCGTCAAGCCCCAAAATTGTTTTCTTAAGATGTGTTTTATAAAAGTCATCTTTCCGTGGATACCCCTTATTTGCCATCACCGTGCAAACGGCCGAACCAGGATGCCATTTTAACTCATAATTGGATAGGTCTTCTTGTTGGGCTGATGCTTTTAAGATTTGGTAAAAATTAGGCGCATCTAGTAAGGTGGCAATAGGTTGTAGTTCAGGATCACC
Source organism: Candidatus Helarchaeota archaeon (assembly GCA_013375405.1). Next base: position 3,254 of record JABXJU010000223.1, on the reverse strand, counting down.
AAAACGGGCATTATACTCGAGCACCTGAAATGGCCATTCCTCATTCCCTGGATTACGGATTAAGGCAATATAAAGTGTTCCATACAATTTCCCATCTAACACTTTCAAAGTCGGTTCTACAATTTTATCAAGGATCCATTTTTCATAACCCAGTGTAATTTCACATGGGACATAGGCACCCATACCCCCTGTATTACTGCCTGTATCTCCTTCTCCTTCTTTCTTATGATCCTGGGAGAAAATCAACGGAATATAGCTGGTGCCGCTACAAATGGCCATACAAGATGCTTCCTCATGAATAACGCCTTTTTCACCCGCAAATTGCTCAATAACTACAGTTTCCGAAATTTGCAACATCTTATCAACTTCCCCAATCGCCTCCTTTTGCGTGGCACATGGATGTACTCCTTTCCCGCCCATATCACCACTTGGATGTTTTACAACGGTATTTTTTGGGTCTTCCATAATTTTAGCCTTCGCAGCTTCCGCATCCTGGAACATCCAACATTGAGGTGTGACAATGCCTGCATTATTCATAACTTCTTTACCATAAATTTTATCTACTTCAATTTGAGCTAACTTAAGATTCGGGCCGTAAATGGTGATATCCTGCTTCTGGAACGCATCAACAATTCCTTTTCCCAATTGGCTCTCAGAACCTGTAACCACCAAATCGATTCTCTCCTTTAACGCAAAATCCACAAGGGCCACAAAGTCATCCGGGGAAATGTTTACATTTTTTCCGAGTAATTGCGTTCCTGGATTCCCTGGGGCTGTAAATATCTGCCCGACACCTTTACTCTTCGATAGAAGCCAAGCAATGGCACTTTCACGACCACCGCTTCCTATTACTAATACAGAATCTCCATCAGCCATATTTCTCCTCTCGAGTAAGTTCCTTTGAGAGAATTGATTTGTAAAATTAAATAATCCTTCTAATTAACTCTATTTAAGCCTTCTTTTACATATTATAGAGGAAGTACGGGAGTAATATGATAGCCAATCCATGCTTTTATAATTCAATCTGAGTCAAAATTCATTATGAAAATCAGCTTAAACGGTGGCAATTGGCGATACCGATGTGATGCGGAGCAGCAGGGAGAACATGAAAATTGGCATGATCCGGTTTTTATTAAGAAAAATTGGGATACTTTCCCTTCAATCGAACTTCCTTGCTGCTGGAATAGTATAATTGAGGATGAGATACTTCCATATGACAGATATGTAGGATATTTTTGGTTTTTTCATCAATTTACACTCGATAAAATTGAGGATAAAGATTATTTCATTAATTTCAACGGAGTTAATTATTATTGTAAAATATGGATTAATGGGACCTATTTAGGGGATCACCAAGGGGGATTTTTGCCGTTTAAATTGAAAATTCCGAACAAAATCTTGGAAAAAAACAATGTAATTGCCGTTGAAGTAGAAAATTTTCGGGAATTTAGCCGCCTTCCCTCACTACAGTATGATTGGTATAATTGGGGTGGAATTTATCGGGATATTGATTTAATTGTTGTTCCAAAAGAGTGGATTCAATGGATTCGTATAACGACTAAAAAAATTACTCCTAACTCCGCTACGCTTATCATTAATTATAAATTAACTATCAAAGGTCAGATTAAATGGAAAATCTTACAAGATTCAAATGCCATTTTGGAAGGAACTACTGAGGCTCAAGAGAAAAAGGGAGAATTTGGTTTAAGCATGTCTAATCCCAAATTATGGTCCCCCGAATCGCCTACTTTATATGAATTCCAAGCACAATTTAATGAAGAGGAGGAGTTATTTAAAATAAGATTTGGCATTCGAACCATAGAAGTTGGAAAATCAGGTATCCTCATTAACAATAAGTTGATTAAAATAAAAGGTGTCAGTCTGCATGAAGAATTTGTACCCTATGGTCGGGCAATAAAAGCAGAAGATCGGTTAAATGATTTAAAAAATATGAAAAAATTTGGATTCAATACCCTTAGGACTGCGCATTATTCGCACGACGAAAAATTAATTGAATTAGCTGATGAAGTGGGGATTCTCATTCTGGAGGAGATACCAGTTTATTGGTATTGTGATTTCAAGAATCCAGATGTATTAAAATTAGCTCTAACAATGGTGAAGGATCTTATTTATCGTGATTTTAATCATCCTTCGGTGATCCTTTGGAGCATGGGAAATGAAATCCCCATTGAACATCGCGTATGTTCCCGATTCATCCATCAATTAATGCAATATGCAAGGAAACTCGACTCTTCACGAATCGTAACTTATGTTTCCAGTAGAATGGTCTCTGACACGTTTCGTCGTAAATCAGACCTACCGTGTGTCAACCTGTATTTTGGTTGGTACTTGTTTAGTGAACGAAATCTTAACATGGTCATCGATTTCATTCACCAAACTGCCCCAGCTCAGCCCTTACTAATAACCGAATTCGGAGCAGGGGCGAAATTTGGATTTCATTCAAAAGAATACGTGAAATTTTCAGAGGAGAAACAAGTCTCAATTCTGACTCATTCAATTGAAACCTTCAATTCAAAGGATTACATCGCAGGATGGATTATATGGATCTATCGGGATTTTCGGTCTCCCATGCGAACCAACAAGTACCAAAAAGGTTTTAATCGAAAAGGAGTTGTTTCTGAAAAAAATGAACCAAAATTAATAACCAAAGTAATTAAAAAGGTGCTATGGAAAATTCCCAAAAAGCGAAAAGCTGGATTTTTGGCAAGATTTTATTTTATATTTAAACCAGTTGAATTAATGATTTTTGGAATTCTATTCGGATTCTTCCAAAATTTATTTTTAAAAGGACAGTTTGAGCGATATTATTCGCGAAAGCCGTTCAAATCAGGTTAGACTTACGGAAAATCAATCTATCTTTATTTTGAAATGTCCAATTCTTGAGTTAACAATTCGTAATCTGGTGGATTACGTAAGGGATAATCGCCTGTAAGGCAAGCTAAACAGAGCTCACTTCGAGGCATCTTTGTTGCATCGACTAAGCCTTCTAAAGTCTGATATCCGAGAGTATCTACTCCAATAAATTCTCGAATTCCTTCCACATTCATTCGGGCAGCAATGAGGTCTGCTTTATTGGGAAAATCAATTCCCATATAACACGCAGCAATGAGTGGAGGGCAGCTGATTCTTAAATGTACTTTGTTTGCTCCCGCATCCTTTAATAATTTGACTATATTTCGGCAGGTAGTACCTCGGACAATGCTATCATCAACCAAAATAACATCCTTACTGGC
>JABXJU010000469.1 GCA_013375405.1 Candidatus Helarchaeota archaeon | reverse complement strand
TCTGTAATAACATTCTCCTAAAGAATTCAGAAGATATATATTTATTCCAAAATGGGAGATGGCCTCATTATAAAATGAAACAGCCTGATCGAATTCTCCTAGAGCCTGATGGGATTTTCCCAAGAGAAGGTAAACTTGATAGGGGATCTCATCTAGATTTTTAAAGGATAGCAGAATTTGTTTAGTTTTAGCGTAATTTTTTAGGGCAAAATATGCCCGCGCTAGACCTAATGCATAATCTAGAGAATCAGGCCTCTTATGATAGGCAGTTTCAAATTTAACTCTTGCTTTATCTATTTCTCCTTTGCTGAAGAGTTGTCTTCCCAATATGAAGGAATAAACAGGATCGTCTGGAGGTGATAATGTTTTGGAACGAACCCATGGCCGAGGAAAAATTGATGCAGAAGTGATCTCAAATCTTTCCTCTTCAGAGAGTACTTCATGGTCGTCATCTAATAAAGTGACCTGAATTCGATAATAGTCTGGGGGGAAACTCTGGAGGGAAAATACTTCTATAAAGTTAAATCTATCTCGATACTCATTCACTTTTTTCGTTAAAGAGAGAAATTGTTCATCTCCTTTTATAAATTCAAATTTTAATTTTCCTCTCTTTTCTAAATCAAAAGTTAAACCTAAAATCTGATAAACTAAGAATAATTTATCTTGAGGATGAAAGATTTTCTTGGGCTGATGATAAATTTGATCAAGGTCTATCTTAAAGGGTGCGAGCTTATTTGCTTTAGATGGAACATGATCAAGCTTATAACCCAAAACGAGAGAACTCATTTTCAGGGTAGAATCATCTTCAGGGATGATAATATCTTTTTCCAGAGTGGTGAATTCTTTGGATACTTCATTCTTTACTATAACAGAAAATCTGT
>JABXJU010000222.1 GCA_013375405.1 Candidatus Helarchaeota archaeon | reverse complement strand
CTCGGGTATACCAAGCCGTACCCATGTACCATGTATACCGGGAATCCTGCTCATTCCAAGATGCTGGAGCATACAGCTCGTCCCATTCCGAGACTTGTGGTTCCTCGTACCATCTTTCGCTCTCGCCTTTTTTCTCCGGATCTATCCTGAAATGCCAGAAGCCCGAGAGATCAATCGTTTCACGCTGAAAACTGTATTCAAGCTTCATCTCTACTTATCTTAAACAATGATTTAATTCAAACTTTGCATCAACGGATAAAGGCCTTTTTTTGGCATTATCACAAGTCAAGCGCGCGCCTCTTGGGGGTGCCGAGCTTTTCGCCGGGGCCATATCGATGGCCGCCGCCGACTTTATGTGCGAGAGGGAAATCTCCCTGCCCGACTGCTTCACTCTCTCCCAGGGGGAAGAACTGATCCCTGGAGGCTATCTTCGCCGCGATGGGAAGGGAGCTGGCCGAGGAGTTGGAGAGGAGGCCCTTCGACGTCGAGATCCGGTTCCTGGAGGACCAAGAGCCCAACCGACCGGAATGACGGCCGTGACATGGAAAGAGCTACCTTGGGGCGCCGCGTGTGCGGTAAAACTAATCGTCGAAGCGCTTGCGCGAAGGTTGAGAACCGTGTGCGGCTTCAAACGTCTCCCGTGGGATCGGGTTCAAGCTGACACCTCGGGCGTTCGGGGCCGCGGGTTGAACCTCTCGTAGAGGGCGGTGTGGTCGGGGGGCTGGGGCCGTGGGTCTGGTGGTCTTTGTCCTTGTCCCATCGTTTGGAGAGGCGAGCCTTCTCGGGATCGGATATCCCCTCGAGATAATCTATTACATCGCTGTTTAGAGAATCCAGGATATAAGCGGACATAGGATCACGAGCATTCTTCTTGTAAAATGATCTTATAAAACCTGAACTTACGTCTCTTCCATTCCGTGTTCGAGCTTTAGTGAATAGGCGCGACTCTTAACGCTAACCACTTTTATTAATGAGAATGGTCACATTATCGACTCGTGAAAAACGACTACTCTGCCCACACTATGAACATTATCCGTGTTCCTTCTTCGTGATATTGTCAGAATGGTGAGTTATTGTCAATCACGCGAGGCAGATATACCTCCAGAGATTCGAAGTATAATAACTTTCAAGAAATAACATTTATAATTATTAAACAATCTATTCAATTATATTACTTCATAGTTTGAGCACTTCTTTATTTTTTTTATTTATCGAGTACTTTTTTATTTTAAAATATTTTTTATTTCTTGTAAACTATTGATGAGATAATTTGCATGATGTTTGATTATACTTTTATCTCTTTTTATTAAGATGGATTTAATTTTTGCACTCCTTGCTGCTTCTATATCTACATACGAATCTCCGACAATCCATTGTACATTTGACTTCATTTTTTTAGATGCTTTTATTAGCATTTCCGGATCCGGTTTTAATTTTTGGACATCTTGCCTTGTAATTACTATATCAAAATATTTTGTAAGATTAAATTTTGTTAATATATAATTTGCTGCTTTTTTTGATGTATTTGTTACTATTCCTATTTTATAATTTTTCTTTTTTAAATATTTTAAGATATTTTTAGTGTCGGGATACTCACTAGAATTATTAGCAGATAACATATCATATTCAAGCATAAAATTTTCAACATAGTTCTTAAAATCTATTAGTTCTTTATCGTTAAAATTTGTTAAAGCCCAATCATATGCTTCATTTCTTAAGTATACTGATTTATTATGTTTATTTATGATGTGTTTTGGAATTCCTATATATAATAACATTTTTTTTGTATCTAAATGTAATTTTTCTAAAATATTTGGATGTTTTTGATATCCTGACTCTATTAACGTACCTTCCAAATCAAATAAAATTCCTAAGCCCATTTTTTTTCAATTACTACTCCTTTACTACAATATTACAATGTACCCCATCGTCCTTTTCTCCAGGCTGGTTCCCAACTATAAAGACCTCTAGCTTCTCGGGGAAATCGAGGTTTTAGAATATTTTTATTCGCAATTCTTCCCAGGTACCATGCTAAAAATAAACTTTGGATGATTAATTCCAATGAACCACAAATACCAATTTTATCAGTTCTAATTACTTTATATTTAATGAATTTACCAAATTTTTTTCCAAGATATTCTACTACTTCTTCATCTTTAGGCATACTTAGCATTAATACATATCTGCTCTTTCTATCATATGCACCAAATGTGTTTATATATCTGCCATGAGTATAATTTTTAAATTCTGATATTTCTATTGTACTTATCCCACCTTCTACAATTTTTGACTCAAAATCAACTATAGCAGGCCATCCCCATCCTCGTGCTAATCCAATAAGATGTAGATTTTCTGATATTTTTGCATTGGTTGTAATATCGTACGAATAGCTTAACATTTTTTTAGAATAGTAGTGGAATATGGGTATTAAATTAGCCTCCGTAAAGAAATTGTTTAATTTGTTCAATTCATGTTCTGGTGATAATAAACCACATAAAACAGAAATTTGTGATAAGTATCCTATTACTGATACAAAATTACGTTCTCTTGATGGAATAGGGATAGTTATCCAATTATATTCGGAAGCTAATTGTGATAATTTCGAATTTTTACTTCCAGTAATTACTATTCCATTCTTAATATTTAATTTTTCTTTTGCCCATACAGCAGAACCCAAAATATCTGTATTATTTCCTCCATGTGAAATAAACCAAATTGGTATATTATTATTAATTTTGTCAAAACTTTCTAATTCAAATGGACTTATTGAATTTGCTAATGAATTTAATGATTTAATGAATAGTGTTTCTCCAAATATTGAAGCACTTAGAGACCCTCCGGAGCCTACAAATAGCGCTCCTTTAGGTAATATTTTTTTCAAGATTTTTTGATGATTTTTACCAATTTCATAACTAGATATCATTGTCCAAGGGGCTTTTTCTAAACTTTTATGTAGAGTGATTTTTGGTTTTCCTCTATTGTTACTTATAACTTTTTTGCGTTTCTTTTTTGTAAGACTTCCACATGTCTCACATGCATCCAATTTACTTAATCTATATGGTTTAGTGATGCTTTCTGGTAATCCTATAAAAGGAGATATTGAGTTAGTAACTTTACCTTCATTTAATATATGTATCGCTGTTTTTATAATTTCTTTTGATGTATAATTATTATTTAAAAAAAATCTTTGAAGGGCTCGTGCTCCATAAAAAGTACAATTTAAAGAAGCAAGAGCTTGAGATATATCGATTAATTTTATAAAATCCTCTATCTTTTTTATGTGTCTTTTTTCTAAAAGTTGAGAAACTGTTAAAGCTAGGAAAATATCACCTGCACCACTTGAGTCTCTAAAATGTTCACAAGGAATTGCTTTTAAATTAAATGGAATTTTTTCATTATTAATTGTAGCAAAACCATAAACGCCTTTATCTCCCCTAGTAATTAATAGATGTTCATTATGTGGATATTGTTCAATCCATTGATCTATTTTATTATCTACCTTGCCTTTGATAAATTTATTAAACACTTTTTCATTAGTTTTAACTATGTCACAATTATTAAGTACTATTTCACTATTTTTCTGATATTTACCGTATATATTAAACCCAAAATCATATATAACCTTATTGTTATTTTTTTTAACATATTCAGCTAGTTTCATAGTGGCTTTATTTGCCCTATCAAATATTAAATTATGGTTTTTAGTTACTTTTATTATGGGTTCAGTTAAGTCATTTTCAGTCATTTGATAGTCCCGTGTAAACTTCTCTCCGCATTCGTAACAAGTACTTTCAAAACTATGTTTTCCATTTAAGAGAATCTTGTGTGTAAATTGTCGAGTTGTTTTTATCTCTCTTCTTTTTCCTCTTTTTACAATGTTATCATGATTTATATTAAAAAATCTAAAATCTTCTTTTATTATTCTTTCTCCCATATCGTTTCCTGTGATACCAAAAATTGCAGTTTCGTGGCCTAAAATAGATAACATACATAAAATATTTGAGACTGTTCCACCACCTGAGCTACCTAAATATTCATATTTTCTAGGTCTTTCGTTATCATTAAGAGATAAAAAAATATGGTCGACTGCGAGTAAACCGGCTCCAAAGACCTTTTTCACTCAAGCGCACTTCCTAAGTATGATAATGCCTTCAATTTCTTCATTAGCCTCTATAGGTATTTCATTACTGGGAGTTAAAAAATATGACTCCGATAAAACTCCCGCTAATAATGTGATTAAAAAATTCAGCTTTAAACCACCGGGTGTCAATGTTGGATGAATAATTAAAGGACCCGATCTCGGCATCGCTTTAAAAGTATTATATAATTTTGTAAAAGACCTTTTTGGGTTTAAGGAATTTAAATATATAAAATGTCTTGTTCTTGTTCGTGTATTTTCCAACATGTTTGAATGATTAGTTAGTTCATTTTCACCAGTTTCTACGATAATTTTTGAAAAATCTAATAATGGATAGACATCATATGGATCTAAATATTTAGATGCTTCTAACAATGACTGATCATTTCTGGCTAAAGAAGGATACCATACAGAGTATTTTGGTTTGTTCTTTTTAATAGCTCCTGATAGGCCAGATTTCCATAATGAAAATTTATTATTTTTACATTTCGATTCGTTTTTAGGTGCTATAATACCTAGTGAGATATTTTTATGTGGATTTACACTATGTAACCAATTATATATAATTGATGCAAAACATTCTGTGGGTAATGTTCTAGGATCTATCCATAGTAAAGTTTCTTGTAATGATTTTTTATTGATAATATTATCAATTATATTAAAATTATTATTAAGACATGCACAATTTATTCTGTAAATGCTACCTGTAAAATTTATTGGTTTATATCCATCATTGTATTTTAAAATTGATTTTGTTTGATGTGGGTGAAAGATAATCCTTCTTTCTGATATTTCTTGACTGAATGGTGGAGTATCCGAACCTATATAATCTAATTCGATGGTGAATTTTTCGGGAATGTTACCTGACTCCATGTTTATCTACCTATGATGGCTTACTCTTGGGAATAAAGGATACCAATTTTTATAGCTATGCCATAAAATTGGTAAAGTACTGTTTGGGCAATTGGATTGTAAGATAAGTGTAAGGCCTGCCCTACCATAACCATAAGGTATGCCTCCGACTTTTTTAGTGTGCTCATCCTCTATAAAATATTTATAATATTTTTTACATAATTTGGCGACTGGATTTGTTTCATCTATATCTGTATTTGTTTTATTTGATATGCATGGAGAAATAGGTATATTACAGGTAGAGACATATTTAACATCATTATCTATGCTTTCATCTTCAATCCATTTTGGTATTCTTTCTGATATATTTTTTTTCGATACATATGAAAGGATATATGGACTATAATATATTTTTTTATCTTTTATAAATCCATTCCATATTTTAAAAAATCTTGGGATTTTTCCAGTCCAAAACTCATCACCTGATTCTTTTTTTATTTCTTTTCTTATAGCTGTAGTTCCACTGCCAGATAGTTGATCTATCAAAATAATTCTATTATATTCGGGTAAATTTTTAAGTGATGATTTATTAATTTTATAATATTCAATAAAATTATCTTTTATAAATGATTTTGTATGTGAAAACATTGCATATCTTCTAAAAAAATCAAATTTAATATCATCAGCACAAGCAACAAAAATAGTTTTTGATAACTCCGATTCTAAAATATTATTTTGAATATTTATATAAGAGTACCAATTGCTAGCAGTTATTTCACCTATTTCAAATAAAATCTATCTTTTGATGTTTTCAAAATTACAAATTGTTAGTTCTTTTAATTCATAGTCATCAATAAATTTCAATGCTTTAATGATTGAAAATGCTATTTGTCTTTCATTTCTTTTAAAATTTGTAGTGAGCCATTTTAATAATCTTATGTAGAATGTCTCTCCAGGAGGTAGGTGATCATACCTATCATATTTTCTTCTGCTCAAAAAAGTTATTTTAGTGGCGTCAATATCAGAAATTTCGATACCTATTTGAATTAATTTTTCTTTAAATCGCTCTTTTTGGAATTTAAACGAACTCGCTGTATATGGAATAATTTTCTGTGAGTATGCCATAAAAATGTGTTGGATTTAAACTATTTATTTTTTGTTATCAATAAATTACAATAAACATTACTATAAAATTAATTTACGGAATGACTGCCTATAAATCCGTAACTGCAGGGCATCAGTAGAGACAATTTAGACATCCAATGAATGTAACAAGGAAACAACGCCATCAATGAACAACTCTTTTGAAAAATCGCGCCATTCAAAGAAAAACACAGAAAAAAGTTATCCACAACTTAGAACCTCGATTAGGGTAGGTCTACATTTACTAAGTGGGCAAATTAGTTTAAAGTTTATGGGGGTGTGGCCAGAAATTACAAGATTAGCAAAAATTTGTGATGATCTCATCGGTCCGACCCTTGGGTGAATCTAAATTAGACTAACCGGTGAGATCATTACCACATAAAATTGAAACGAATGACCGCCGCGCGCGCGTGGTGCTATTCTGAGAGCCTTATCCCAGAAACCTATGTGATGGTGGATGTAGATGGTTAAGAAGAGGCGCCAGGTTATTAGGATGAATAATTCCCAGCCTAGGTTAAGGTAGGTTACACTTTCACACATAAATTCAAATTCGGAAAATGAATTTACTCTAGTCCCTTACCTTAATCTCTTCATCCGCATCCAATTTATTTGAAACTTTTATCTTCTTTACAAGTTCAAATTCAGAAATGGCTTCTCGTATATGATTAGGAAGACTGTTAAAGGCATATTTTAGATTCTTCTTTGAGTCT
>JABXJU010000468.1 GCA_013375405.1 Candidatus Helarchaeota archaeon | reverse complement strand
GCATTGAACATTACCTCCTCTAATCTTTAGTTATAATATAATATATAATTTTAGTCCTTATTCGTCAAGTTTAAATGGCTTTTTCATTCGCTTTTTGAACAAAAAAGGTTGTAATAAATCGATCAATATGTCGTTTATATAAATTGTAAGGTTGTATTCTTGCCTTAATTGTATTCATTAAGCAATTTAGGTGTGGAAATAGAAGCTAAAAGACATAAAAATATCTCCCAGATCATTTAAAAATAGCATGAACTTAGAACTATATAAAATTGAAGAAGAGCTTTTCCAAAAATTTGCCAATCTACTGTTTCCACAAAAGATTAATACTAATAAATTGCTAAACGTATTAGAAAATAGCGTTAAAAACCTTCAATGCTTAAAGTGTAAGCTGATTTATCTTCTTAAGAGAGATACTTATAAAATTTCTAATATTATTAATATACCACTTAATGAAATGCTGGATATTAAACAATTATTCGAAAAGATAGAGGCAGCAAAGTCAGTAAGAAATTTACAAAAGGTCTTGCCACAAGTAATAAATGATTTAAGAGAGGCAGTTAATAGGGTTATAAATAATAGCAATGAAATTGCTTTAAAGGCTAAATGTATTATAGATTTGAATTATCGTCAGAATCTATCATTGCAAGATGTAGCCGGGCAGTTGCATATTTGTAAAGATCATTTAAACAGAAAGTTTAAAAAACAGTATGGCTATACAATAAATAGTTATATTATAAATGTTAGATTAAAGAATGCATTGGAATTATTAACTTTTTCTAATTTAAGCGCGAAACAGGTTTGCTATCAAGTCGGATTTCAAACCTATAGAAATTTTATTTATCATTTTAAAAAAAGACATAAAATACTGCCAAAAGAGATTAAAAA
>JABXJU010000467.1 GCA_013375405.1 Candidatus Helarchaeota archaeon | reverse complement strand
ATGGAGCAATAATAGAACCTCCCGAAAATGGATAATAGCTGTTATAGAATTGCATCTCCCAAGGCTGTACTTCTACAAACATATGTTTGGTATCGAGAAGTCCGCCTTTTGTCTTAAACTCATATTCAACCGTAAATTTCTCTCCGACATTTAAAACATTTTCATCAATAACATTTTGGGTAAATGTAATATTATTGCCTACAATTGAGGAGATATTACCCTGATGCAGAATTACTTCTCCTAATGAATTTTTTATAATTAAAGTATCAACATTATACAAAATATCATCATATTTAGTGTAATAACTTAAAGTCTCTTTTGTATAGTAATAGGTGACTAAAATCTCAGTATCATTTAATATATTAAGCCAATCATAACTTTCTTTCCTTACAAAGAATGTATATATGGGTTCATTTGGATAATTATCATCATGTTGCCACGATGAGAGGGCATACTTATTTAAATAGCGCTCTCCTGCTTCGGTCTGAACTGTCATACCAAATGGCTTAATTAAGTACCAAAGTTCATCATCAATTATATATTGAAAGTCTCCGCCATAAGTAAGATTTAAAGTAACTTCATATTGCTCATCATCAAAACCTGTAAAGGTAAATTCGGTAAAATTATATACATTTGGATAGAATTGAAACTCTTCTACGGTCGACGACTTCCAATCTTCCATTGATACATATTCACTTAAACGATAGAAGGAAGCACTGAAGGTAGCCGTGTCTGTCAAATCGGGATGATATTCAAATCTATCCCAATTCATATAGTAATAGGAATCACCAGGGAATATCCAATGAAGCTCGGAATTGTAAGTATTTGCATCCTCATAAATAACATAATCATTATCGGTAAATTCATAATCAATATGAAAATCAAAGA
>JABXJU010000466.1 GCA_013375405.1 Candidatus Helarchaeota archaeon | reverse complement strand
AAGACTATGTCGAAGCTGAAATTCTTTATTCCTGAGATCTTCGAGTTGACTTTCAGAGATAATAGGATACCTACGACTTTACCGGGCTTCAAAGGGTTCCCATCGTAGTCCCATGAGAGCTCCATGTACTCGTATGATTCAGTAGGTTCCCAGTTCTCGATAGTAAAACTCAGCCTTACGTCTGCACTGCCTGTATTTTTGATGTAAATTTTCGTGGATACTGAACTTCCGACGTTGATTGTGCCCCATTCCAGCTCTGTTTTCCTGTTAATGCAATCAATTTCGTTGTAGATTTCCAGGTCTATGGTCGGCTCAGGGGGCGGGGGGTTCACAGAAGACAATGGTGGTGTATACGGCGCTATTACCGGTTCAATGACAAGACCTGAAGAATTGACGGTTTTCTTTGATAGTAGGAGACCTACTACGAAGGAGCTCCCTATCAGGTTTATTAGAATCAAAGTCGTAAAAATGAGAAATGCTCCTTTTCTGTTGAGATGACCTAAACTTAGATATTTCAGAAATTTTCTCCATCCAAAATCCCTGGGAGCCGATATATCTTCTTTAATGGAACCCTTTGTTTGTAGCACAATCGGACTTGAATCTTCTACATTTCTCCGAATCGCTGCCATATCCTCTATGTCGTCTTTTAGGCTTGGCGTACTTTTCGATAGGAGTTCCCCAACCGTTTTAGGTCTTTTGGTGGTTTCAACGATTACGGTTTCAGTTATAACACGTTGATCATCGCGTTTTTGCGATTTCTTATCCTCTGTGGGGAGCCCAAAAAGGATGTGAAATACGCCTTTAAGGTGTTTTTTCAAAGGAATTGACTTCACATTGATGTAGAAAAGCCCAGCAATTTTAGTTACAAATTGAATTATTTTGCTGATTT
>JABXJU010000465.1 GCA_013375405.1 Candidatus Helarchaeota archaeon | reverse complement strand
GAGATTTAACCGGAAATGAACTGACGGATATTGATACGATCCATCAATGGTGTGTGGATGAGATCGACTATGAATTTGATGAAAATATTACCGTAGGTCAAGAGTTTTTTGGATTTGATTATGCAAAACTTGCTGTGGAGACCGCATTTCGGGCAATGGGGGATTGTGAAGATCAAGCAATTTTAGATGTGGCATACTTGGAATCATGTGGATTTGAGACTGCATTAGCACTAATCCATGATGGAAGTCATCCAACCTTGGGACAATTCTATCATGGCGCATGCCTAGTTCATATCGAAGATACAAGTGCGTTCTCTTTAAGCTATCCAACATGCAGATTATGGCGATTCGGCACCTCTGATCCCTATTATCCTGAGTATTCGTGGTGTGTTCTCGATCCTACCTGGGATATATCTTTTGGCACTGAACCCTCATGGTTACAAGACTATTCCTCATTGAGTTCAGATATATTTACTATAGCGCTCTGTGATGTAGGAGGAGTAATAGTATAATATTTTTTATTATTACTTTATTTTTTTATAGAGCAGGAGGTACATAATTGTAGTTACGATAATGAATGGGATGCTGAATGCAGTGATGAGAAAAATAATTTCTTCTGGATTTTCCATCCATATAATTTTAAGAAACGCTGGCGAATATTTCAACTTAATAAATCCAAACACAATATAAGGAATAGATACTAAGATCCCTACTAATAACCCATATTTGATAAATAAAAAAAATGTCTTTCGGATATTTATTTTTCGAATATCTATTGGATGTCGAGAAATAAAATCGATTATTAAGGTTATGAAGATAGGTATAAGCATAAGCAATATGGGAAGAGTGATAGTCCATACCATTTGAAAAATGTAAGATAAAAATCCGAA
>JABXJU010000221.1 GCA_013375405.1 Candidatus Helarchaeota archaeon | reverse complement strand
TTATAGATATACTCGGGTATGCTAGCATGGTTTTTTTAGGTTTATCCTTGTTTTTTCCATTTTGGAATGATTCTACTACCATTCATCAGTTTATCTCCCTCTGGCGACTAAGTATTTCTGGAATTCCCTTTTACCATTGGGAAGTATTTAGCTCTTGGGCTTCTTTTGGATTCATTCTTATTTTTTCTATAATAGCTCTTAACATTTTAGTTCTGTTCATTATTTTAATAGTAAAAAATTTACTTAAACGAACCTTTTTCGGGACTTCTCTATTCTGGCTCAGCTTCATTTTGATGCCTGTCTTTGGACTCTTATTTCCTCTTATGATTGGGTTTGATTTTTTAAATCTTGGTTCCAGTCTATATGGTCCTACCTGGGGATTAGCTTTCGGATGGTGGGCTCTCTTGATTGCAGGAATTTTAGGATTAATTCGAAAATATTATTCCGATATGTTAGAACGCGAAAAAGAAGAAGAAGAAGAATAAGACCACTAACTAATAGCTAACATTCTTTGAATGCCCTTTCGAGCAGCCTTCGCAATATGTTCTGGAACTTTTATGATGTTTTCTTTAGGATGCTTTAGGAGAATTCTCCGAATTTTTTCTAATGTATGGAGTTTCATTGTCCGACAGATTCCATCAGATCGTGCAAAATGCAATCCTTTTTGGCCTTCGGTTTCTTTTCGGAGCACAAACTCTAACCCTTGCTCTGTTCCAATAATAAAATCTGAAGCTTCTGAATTTTTTATAAAATTTTTAATTCCCGAGGTAGAACCGACATGGTCAGCGAGTTGTTGAACTTCTGGTCTACATTCAGGATGAACTGTAATTTTTGCTGCAGGATACTTCTCTTTTAGGGTTTGAAAATCAGCTACTGTGAACTTATCATGAACATAACAATATCCATGTTCTGGAACGGGAATGATGTCCAATCCTGTTCTCCAGTTTACATGCCACCCTAAATTCCAATCTGGGCCAAAAATAATGGATTTCGAGTTTAAACTTTGACAAACTTTTACGGCATTTGCAGAGGTACACATGATATCGGCGTGAGCTTTCGCTTCAGCTAATGTGTTAACATACAAGACGACAGGTAAATTATATTCATTTTTAGTAGCGATAACTGTTGCCGCAGAGCACATCCGGGCCATTGGGCAGGTCGCTCGTACGTCGGGAATATACACCGTTTTCTTTGGGTTAAGAATCGATGCCGTTTCAGCCATAAAGTTGACTCCAGCGAAAATAATAGTATCAGACTTCGCCTCTTTTTGGGCGATGCGAGAAAGGCCTAAACTATCCCCTAATACGTCTGCAATCGCTTGGATCTCTGGACGTTGGTAATAATGGGCCATGAGAAAAATGTCATCTTTTGCCTTTAATTTGAGAATTTCTTCTTGTAATTGTTGAATATGTTTCGGGAAGTCTTGTGTCATTTCTTGGCCTCTTATTGGCTAATTACTCCATAAAACAGACATTCCAATCTTTAAGGAAGTCAAATTTATCAGGACATACCTCTTGAATATAAACTGGACGAACTTCCATGCAAATAGTACAAATTTGTTTTAACAATTTTTCAGTTGTAAGATTCCCTGTAACGAGTTTTTCTGCCAATCCTAGAATAGTTTGATATGTTTCCTTAGTTGAATCTTTTATAATATTGATGGCCTTCCCCCCTCGTTCCCCATGCAAATAATAACTAACGGAGGGCTGTGTAATACCCAATAAATTAGCTATCTCCTTTTGAGATTTACCATACTTCTCATTTAATTCTTTTACCATTATCGCCCGTATTGCAGGTAAAATATTTTTTACAAGAATCTCACAAGGAAATTGCATAATTGACACCCTTTTTTATAGAAATTCATTAATAAAAACGTTAACGATGTTATAAACCTTATGTTTAAAATTCTAATCTATTTCTAATCAAAACTATGACTCAACTATGATAGATATTCTGTCTTCTCCAATTCCAAACTCTCATACCCCAGAATTTTTTTGATAGTTTTATTCTCCAAAATTTTTATAATTGAATATTTTCAGTTATCTTATTAGTAATTTCAATGGAGTTTTTGAAAAAAAGTGGATAATATCTGTCCTAAATGTAGTTTACCGAAAGAGCTTTGTATTTGTGAGCAAATATCGAAAGAAGAAACCGTAATAAAAGTAAAAATACAGAAACGCCGCTACGGTAGAAAGGTCACAGTGATTGAGGGGCTTGACGCGAATGAAATTAATCTCCCCGAACTTTTAACAAAATTAAAGAGTGCAAATGCCTGTGGAGGCACTCTTAAAAGAAGTAATCTTGAATTGCAAGGTGACCATCGTCGACAGGTTCGAAAATTATTAATTAAATGGGGTTTTCCTGGAGATAATATCGTTATTCAATGATATTTTTAAATAGCTCTCATTTCTCAGCTCAATCAAAAAATTTACCGTTTTTTTCTTTAAAGGTAATTCAATGAAGATTTTAATTGTTGATGCCTTAGGTTCTGAACGAGGGTTTCGGCGTTTTACGCGAGATGTCATCGGTGCAGGACCTAGAATGGTTGCTGGGATCTTAGAAAAATTCGTGATTGATTCAAAAATTATCACTGCAGAACAATTTTTACGAGCGAAAAAGACCAAACTTACTGCTGAACACTTATTTGTAAGTGCAATGACAATGGATTATCTTGCTGTGAAGCGAATAATTCAGAAATGGAATGCCTTACCGCATAATTCTAAATATAATCCAACAAAAATACTTGGTGGTCCAATTACTGCAGCACTCTCTAAAAGTCTATTGAATCTAGATTTTGATATAGGTATTATTGGGGAAGCAGAAGGAACTCTATCAGACCTTATCAATGCAAACATTTTCCACGGTGATTTAAGTTCAAAAGCACTGGAACCTATTAATGGGATTGTGTTTCGATCCCCGCATGGAATCACCGAAAATCCGAAACGCCCATTTCTCTCTAAAGACCAATTAAATTCTTTCCAAGCATCTACAAAACGAATACAAGACTATCCTTTTTATCGAGCAGCTCGTATTTTTGTTGAATGTGTTCGGGGATGTTCCAATTTCGCTCGACCGAAGATCCAATTACCCGATGGACGTATGTGTAATGATTGTGGCACTTGCTCAGCAGCTGATCTCATAAAACGGATTGATTGTCCTCTTTCTATCCCACCCGGATGTGGATACTGCTCTGTTCCTTCGATTTATGGGCCTCCTCGAAGCCGAACAATTCACAATATCATTACTGAAATTAAAGAATTGGTGGATCTAGGAGCAATTCGTATCAATTTAGGTGCAAGTGATTTTTTAGATTATCAACGGGACGAATTAGTTGCCCCCAAACCATTGACAGATCCCAGAATCCCGCCTCCGAATTATCACGCAATTGAGCAATTACTCTCAGAAATAACCAACCTTATTGCTGGAACTAATGTTAATGTATTTATCGAAAATATGAAGGCATCTCTATTTACTATCCAGGCAGCTGCTCTAATTTCCAATTATCTTCCTAATACGGTTCTTTCCATAGGCGCTGAAACTGGCTCGAAAATTCATTCAAAATTATTGGGGCGCTCCTCTCCCCCCAATGAAATATTGAATGCAATCAAAATCGCAAAAAACCATAACTTACGTGTCCACACTTATTTCATCCATGGATTACCCGGGCAAACTTTACAAACCGCCATAGAAACTCGACGCTTCATGAAAAAACTGACACCCTATATTGAAAAAATCACCATCTATAAATTTAAACCGCTACCGATGTCTGCTTTTGAAGATCTTCCACTGCCTCCCTCAGCTTCCCTTGATAAGTCGAGTAAAATTATCGCTGACACTGCCATTGAAATTAATCGCGAGAAAAAAGGAGAACTAATCGGCACTGTTGAACGTGTTATTGTCAGTGAACTATCAAAATACGATAAGTCAAAAGCAATTGGCTATCCACTCCGCGGCGGACCGACTATTCTCATCGATAATGCCACAGATTTCCTCAATAAAATCCTAACTGTCAAAATAGATACTGTTCTCTCAGATAAACTAGTCGGGGGACATATTATTTCTAAATGATAGGAAAGTTTAATTTTTAAATCATTGTTACTTAACGTAAATACAGTTTGTCTTATGGTTTAATTCTGGAGATGTAATTATCATGGCCCCATATCGTTGCGGACGTTGTGGAAAAGAAGTAACTATGAAAGGATTGGAATCTCTTCCCGGTGTCAAATGTCCCCACTGTGGATTTCGTATTTTGTATAAACAACGTCCTCCGATCGTACAGAAATTAAAAGCCCGTTAAGTTATAAAGGAACACCCCGTTTGTCCTTTATTTTTTTCTTTTAAAATTAAATAATTTTACTATTTCATAAAAACAAACTTAACTAATTCTTATTCGAAAGAAATACATAGTAGACACATTATTATAATGATGCAATGTCAATAGGTATTCTTTTTCAAGTTTTGCCAGCTGATCTCGAAAAACGTGTGAAAACCGCCTTGCAAGCATTAAGAGATGGAATCCTTACAGATATCCAAGTCATTTCCTTTTTCTTTAAGTATTTCTTTGAGCGCTTAGAACCGATGTATCGCAATAATCCCATAGCAGCGAATGCTATTCAGGAATCTGTTAAAAATCAAGAAATCGGATTGGTGGTTCATAGACTAGTCGATGTTACTATGTATATTAATACACTTTCTGATTTAAAATTCGAAAATGGTGTTGCTCTAAAAATTCCATCCTTGGTTTTTGATAAATTACAAGTTATCGAAGATATCCTCCTTGCACACACTACTCTTACTCAAATTCTCGTCGATAAAAAAGTCAAAGTAAAAAAACTGGCCACAATTTTAAGGTGGCTTGCTCCAATTACCACCATTCAAACAGAGGAAATCCTCGAAAAAGTGCGCGATGAAGACCTCGCCTTACTTGATAAAAACCTAAAAAAGATTGGATTTTAGTTGATGACCATGTTTCACGAGATTTTGGAAAATATTTATTATATCGAAAGTAAAGGAAATGGAAAATACCCGTTCGCGAATTCTCTTTTCATAAACGCTGAAAAGAAACTATTAATTGACACAGGATTTGGTAGATTCGCCATAAAAAAGGTATTGAAAACCTTTGGACAACCCGATATCATCTTGTACTCTCATGGCCACGAAGATCATATTCCTCTTGAAAAATTATTTACTACACCTCTAAAATATATTCACTTAAAAGATAAACTAATGGCTACCTCAAAAGATGAATTATTTCGTATCTATGGTTTGACAGATAATCCATCCCTTCTCAAATTGACTGACCTTTATTTAAAATCGTTTTATTACAAACCTTTGACTCAAGTAGATACATTTACCGATGGTCAAATCTTTGATCTCGGGATTATTCAGGTTAAAACCATCCATTCCCCTGGCCATTCCGCCGGTCACTCCGTTTTTGAAATTATTAACGAAAATCTCATTTTCTCCAGTGATATTGACCTGACCTCCTTTGGACCTTGGTATGGTGGTCTAGATAGCGAAATCCAACAGTTCCAAGATTCAATAAATCTCGTGATTAAAAAATCACCAAAAATCATTATTACCAGTCATAAAGGCATTTTTCAGGAATCGGATGTCGAAGAAAGATTAAAACGTTACCTCAACAAATTCCAAGAACGCGAAGAAAAGATTCTCAATAATCTCGAACGATCAAAAACACTCAAGGAATTGGCCGATCTTGCGTTAATCCATGGTACTTTCCTTGAGCCAAAAGATTTTTATTTTACAGCAGAGCGAATTATGCTTGAAAAACATCTCAAAATATTGCTTGAAAACGAAAAAATTGAATACACTCAAGGGAAATACAAAACCAAATAAATTTAAAAAATACCCTTTGCTATAAATAATTTATATTCGACCTTTAACTAAGATAAAATAATAGAAAGAAAGGGAATTCTCCAATTAAAATTGAATTTTTTAAAGTGAATCATATGTCAGAATGGCCTGAAGAACCAGATATACTAGAAGAACCATCTGAAGAAGAAGAGCAAAGCCAAAAGGAGGAAAAACCACCAGATCGCGAATTCTGGAGGCAATTAGCGGACGCTACTAAATCAGATATAACACCAGCTGAAGAATTACCTAAAGCGGAAGATTATGTTGAAGGACCACTTCCTGAAGGACCAGACGAAATTGAAGAACGGGCTAGAAAATTAGAAGCAGCTAGACGCGCAGAAGAGGCAAGAAAGGCTGAAGAAGCAATCAGAATTGAAGCACTTAGAAGAGCCGAAGAGGCTAGAAAAGCTGAGGACGCTAGAAGGGAAGAAGAAGCTCGAAAAGCAGCAGAACAAGCTCAAAGAGCTGCCGAAGAAGCTCGAAGAATTGATGAGGTTAAAAGGGCTGAAGAAGAAGCCCAAAGGGCTGAAGAGGCCAGAAGGATCGAAGAAGAAATCCAAAGAGCTGCAGAAGAAGCTAGAAGGATAGAAGAAGCTAGGAGAGCTGAAGAAGCTAGAATGGCAGAAGAAGCCAGACGAGCAGAAGAAGAAACCCGAAGAGCTGCAGAAGAAGCTAGAAGGTTAGAAGAAGTTAGGAGAGCTGGAGAAGCTAGAATGGCTGAAAAAGCCAGACTG
Organism: Candidatus Helarchaeota archaeon; assembly: GCA_013375405.1. Next base: position 307 of record JABXJU010000221.1, on the reverse strand, counting down.
GCAGAAGAAGAAGTCCGAAGAGCAGAAGGAGCTCGAAAAGCCGCCGAAGAAGCCAAACGGGCCGAAGAAGAAGCTTGGAGAGCTGCAGAAGAAGCTCGAAGGTTAGAACCAGGTCCCGGCCCTGAAAGTGAAAACCTTCTCCTCAAAGGTCTGGTTAATCTACTACAACCTACTCTAGATATTAAAATGGAGAAAAAGAAATATCAGCGATGGATAAAGGGATGGGATAAAGCAATTGATGTGCATATCGAAAATGAAGGTCACGTCCATGTTTTGATAAAAGACAACCAACTGAAAGCGGCGTTAG
>JABXJU010000220.1 GCA_013375405.1 Candidatus Helarchaeota archaeon | reverse complement strand
ACCTTTTGTACTACTTCCATCTTTTTCTAAATTGTCAAGAATTATTCTTTTTGCGCGATCGGAAAGTACAGCTGCAATTTTTTGCTCATCAGTGAAGTTAGGGTAAATAACCATTTGTGCATAGATTATGGGGATGATTGGTCTAAGTTGTTCCAAATTCCGATGGCTCAAGATGATACTTGTTGCATCTAAGATAGCATCTTCATATGAGTCCGGATCATCTTCCAAGGAAAGAAATAGGGAAATATAGGTTCCTATTTCTGGACCTGAATAATAACTAGCAATATTCAATGCACCAATCATTATTGAAAGAAAACCGCCACTTTCTTCAAAGGCATGGGTAGAAAAAATTCGCATAAGAGTCTCATTTGAAACTTGGAAATCCTCTGGATATCTTATTGAAACTTCTGCACCAATTCGTTTGTTCCAAGAAAAAACAACTAGTCCAATAGGCATTTAATTCACTACTTAAATATTAAAATAATAACAAAGATTATATAAAAAAATCAATAAAAAATTTACTAAATACAATAAAAAAAAAACTAAATGAGAATTTTATAAGAGTTTAAATTTGAAAATACGATTCAGGCAAGTTTACACATTTCTTTGAATATTTTTGGAAGCTGTTTTTCATATTGTTTATCGGCTAAATGATCAAGAATTTCCGCAGAAGATTTTTTCAATAATTCTTTGAAGGCCATTGGCGTCTCATTTCGTGAAAATAAGAATGCAATTATAAAATTTGATACAACAATAAATTCTTTTCCCATCCCACTGAAAAAACTGAGAACTTTCATATCACGTAGAATTAAACTTGCAAAATTTGGTTTTGTATTGTTTAATCTATGGTTTGTATAAATATTTAGGAGTGTTTTAGAGGTTATTTTTAAATTTTGGGGGTATTTTGCCAGTAATTTAGTGCCAACTTCATCATCCCATTGGATTATAATAAGGCCCTTCGGCAATTCTCATTTTACCTCATATATCTTCTGGAAAGGACATATCAAAATGTTTTATTTCCTGGATACTTAAATCAGAAATTGTTTCTTGATATTTTTTCTTTTTTTCTCTTAATTTATTAAATAATATGTTATAATCTTCTTTAGATATTGTCTCATTTTTAAAATTCTTTTTGAGTTCTGTTATTTCCTTTTCAATATGAGAAAGTTCTTTTTTGATATATTTAATCTTCTCTTTTATACTCATATCCCCATCATCTAGTATCTCTTCAAGGCTTTTTTGGGGATATTTTCTTATAATTTCGCTAGAGTCTTCTTTTGAAACGGTTAATGTACCTTTTATTTCTGTCTTTGGTTGAGGCATTGATAAATTAGAACTTTTTTCAAGAGGGGGAAAACTTGGAAATATGGGTATTTCACTATAATTTATTTTATTTTTAACGTTTTGAAAAAAATCGGGTAAAGTGCTTACCATGAGGTTAGAAATAATGGTTGACACTTGATTTTTATCATAGTCTAGAAAGTTGAAATTGAGATAATTATTAGAAAGAATTGAATAGAGATTACGATCAATAAAATTATAATGGTCTTCAATTGTGATGAAGTGGGATGATGAGGGAGAAACGGCTACTGGCTTCATTTCCTTCTGTTTCGCTTTATCGATAGGCGCTTCAGGATGAATAGGCTTTGAACTTGCTGGAATTTCCGGAATTTCTGGTGCACTACTGGTTGGTACTTTTTCGTCCCTTTTCATGGTTTCTTGTGTCTTTAATTTAGACTCAATTAATTTAGCACGTTCTAAAAAATCTAAGGATATTTTATCATCACCGAGCTCACGAGAGTAGGCAGCTATACTCTTGAACTTTTCAATTGCCCCTTTAAAATCGCCCTTCATTAATAGTATCTCGGCTTCTTCAATTGCCTTATCGCGATCTAGTAAGGGGCGGATTAAAGGAGAAATCTGTGGGGAAAGATTAAGGATTTCTCCGATTATTTGAATCATTTTAGCGCGATTTTCTGGATCAACTGCAATCATACTATAAGATTTAACTCCCAGCAGTTTTTCGATCTTTTTAGGTTCAATTGCATCAGGAAGGTCTTGTTTATTTGCAATTACGCTTAATCTTGCATTTGGGACTTCATTTTTAACCAAATCGATAAAGAATTTTGATTTATCTATATTTTGAATTGTGGAATCGCTCACTATCAGAACGGCATCTGAATCTTGAATGAATTGAGGCCAAAGAAAACTGTATTGTTCCTGTCCTGCAAAGTCCCAGAGATGAAAATGAAGTTTTCCTATTTTAATTGTTAGGATATCGCCCGTCATAGTTGGGACATGGTCCATTGGAATTTCTTCTGCTCGAATTAACTTTGAAATAGTCGTTTTTCCTACACCACTAAAGCCAACTAATGCGATCTTCGGGCGAAGATTTTGATGGATCATTTCAGCAATGGGATTGAACGAGTGAAATGTAGCTTGATCAGAAGATACATTCACCACATCTTCAAACATAGTCGTAAATTCTTCACGTGCCTTAATCAATTGTTTTTCAAGATCCTCCACGGCATCAGTTAAATCGGAGAGAAAAATAAAAAAAATCCTATTTTTGTTATCTATAGAATATGTAAGGTGAAAATTCTCTATGTCCATGAAAGCAATTTCATTCTCTGAAGTGGATTTTTCAAAATAAGAGGGAAGAGATTGAACGATAGTAGATAATGTTTCCCAATCAATTGAAGAGCCAAATTGCTTGTGAAATAATATTTGTGAATCTTTAATAATGTAAATATCACGTAACATGAGTGATCTAATCCGATATCTTATTCATCTTCATCGGACCCGGTTTCGATTTCGATGGGCTCTCCTGAACCATCTTCAACGATTTGTTTACGAGGAACTGGTTTCAATTTTATTGCGCGGCGTGGGGATCTTGATCGCGTTCCCATCATCGCGGCCACAGAAGGTTGATATCCTTTGGAAGATGGAGTTTCGTCCTCTTCTGAGGCACTCGTTCCTTTAGGCGGGGGTGGCGTAGGCCTTTTCACTTTAGGTGTGGCAACTGTCTTTGCTGGTTTTTTTACAGGTTGAGCAGATTGAGGGGAGGGAGCTGGTTTCTTTACTGGTTGATGGGGTGGGGAGTAACTCTGCGAAGAAGGAGTACTTTTAGTTCGTTTTACGGGCGTTCTAAGCTCATCCAATAAATCGCGAGTTTTTTGGATAGTAAATTTGTAATCCAGCATGGTAGAACCTCTTTGCAATAAATCCACAGAAGTTTCCAAGGATTTTATTGCTTGATTGAGCATATCAATGCCAACTTTTTCTTCTATCTTTTTTATTTCATGGTTTACGGTCTGTTTAAAATCATCCAAACTGGTTTTAATTATTACATTATTCTTTTTGATAGATTCTGCGAGTTCTTTAAGAAGCTTGGTCGTCTCCGTCATAAATTTTTGCTCGGCCGCAAATCTTTCCTTTTCAGAGGCTCTCAGAAGACTTAAAAATTCTAACGCCTCTTGCACAAAAGATGAGAATTGTTCTACCATTAATTTCCACCTATTCCTTTCAAAGACTCTTAAAAGGCTCTGAGTTTCCCTAACCTTAAAAATTGCTTAAGGAATAAATAAAACCTTTATTATCACACTATTTTCTTTCTATGATCGTTTTTATACTCTTTTATTATTGGTAATAATTAAACACAATCAGAAAAGTATATTTTATAATTAACCAAAATGAAAGAATTAATGATGAATTCAAAAGAGCAAATCATTGAAAAATTAAATGATGTAATTTTTAAATTTGAAGATTCTTCAAAAATAGTAGACTATGCAATTGTTTTTAATGAACGGGTTGTTTTAGCACCGAATACCACTTATTTAACGAAACAGAAAGTTTTAGATATCCTCAACAATTTAAATATTGAAAATAGTGAGAAGAATTTCCAAAAAGGTGTTGTAAATTTAATGAGCTTCGAATTTGAAGAGGATATGCTGTATTATGTAAGGAGTACTCCACAGATCCGAATTATTGCTTCTATTAAAAATTTAACTGCTGAGGATGCAAGGAAAAACTTGTTGGACTTCGCTATGCGAATGAAAACTATTATAAAACCGCTTTCTGAACCAACTGTGAAAGATGCAACAGAAGAAAAGATCAATCAAACATTGGCTAGGTTAGATGCTCTAGTTAAAGAATTCAAAATTCCTAAATTTGAAGGGTTTAAAAAACTAGTTAAGTTTGCAATTCCCTTCAAAAAAAAGTGACTATTCTGCAATTTCGCCAATTTCTTAAGGATTAAAAATATTTTTGCAATTTTTACGTTATTTCGCTTTTATTGATCGCAGTTCATATGAAAGGTCCTTTAATTCAAAAATGAGGGATAGAAATTCAGCATCCATCATTTTATCCTGAAGAAAGGTCTTAGCTTCAACCATTTTTTGGGCGAGTTGTCCTTCCAGATCTCCTAGTTTCAAACTTTTTTCCCGGATTGACTGAAATTCTTTCTTCAATTCATTCGCAGAGTTCGAGAAATACTTGAATGAAGCCTCTCGATTTGCTTTAATTATTTCAATTATTCCTGTAATCCCTTCTGAGAGATTGACTACCCGATCCGTTATAGTATAAGTGAATTCGTCCATTTTTTGATTTAATTCTTCTATAGATTTTCCGATTTCGGTTACTCTAGAATAGATATCATTAATTACTTTAAAAATAAACGGTAAAAATGATTCACTCTCGTCGCTCATATTTTCACCTTCACAACTCGCCTTTTATTTCTTTAGCTATCTCAAAAATCTCTTTTATAACTTTTTCAACAGTTTTGTTGATGACGGTTTTCTCAGGAGTTTTAACCACTTTTTGAAGGGATGCTAATATTTCTTTTATATCAGAAATTTTTACTTCTTCTTTAAAATTTTGTATTTCCCCTTTCACTTCTGCAAATACATCGCGTAGATTTTTTGTCAAATGCTTATCTTCTTCTTTAATTACATCTGTTAATGAGGCAATATTCTCATTTAAACTGATTACCTTTTTATCAATTGATTCACTAAAGGTATCGAGTTGTTTAGAAGATCCTTTTATAGCCTTTGTGAATTCTCCAATTTTTGTGGTAATTCCTTCAAGCAGATTATTTAAATCAGATACGCCTTTTTGATTCATTTACTTCAAGCTCCCTTGATTTAAACTTGAAATTCACTTTCATTTGAATTAATTATGTATTATTTTTCATTCCTTATAAGGATTCTAATAAAAATAAATACATTAATACCCTATATAAGTACAGAAAATTGAGATTAGGTTTTTAAATGAATATTAGGAGAGAGAAAATTTGTCCGAGGAAGTAGTCTCTTCCCTTAAAGCTCAATTTGAGGACGCAGTTCGCAAATCAAACTCGCTCTCGAAGCAACCGGTCGATATCCAACTGGAATTATATGGGTTGTATAAACAAGTTACTATTGGTGACGTAAGAGGAGAGCGCCCGGGACGCAGGAAGGTGAGAGCGCGCGCCAAGTACGATGCATGGACGTCCAGAAAAGGAATGTCCAAAGAAACCGCGATGAAAGAATATATAGAACTTGTAAATAAACTTGAGAAATCTGAAAAATAAAACTTAGTAAAAACAATAAAGAATCATTTTATCTTCTTATAGTTAAGATTTTTATGAGATTAACATATACAATATATTAGGTATTATTTATCAGGCAAAGGATGAGAGTTGAAAAAATTAATATCTGATATTATATCAGTCATGGGGGTCCTAAGTTTCGTTGTGGGGATTGTATTGATGAATTTATTTCTAGTTATTTTTGGGATAATTGCTATAACAATCTCTATTCTTCTGCCGTATCCTGAATAATCTTTAAAAAGATATTTAAACTTCGGGGAAATCTAAATTTCTTGATGAAAGACAAGTATGATGTTATAATTGTAGGTGCGGGACCAGCTGGGTCTACTGCGGCATTTTTCTTAGTAAATAAGTTTAATCGAAATGTGCTCTTGATAGACAAAGCAAAATTTCCAAGAGATAAACCATGCGGAGGGTATCTCACAAGTAGAGTTTTTAAACGGTTCAATTACTTATGTAGTGAAATTGATGCAATAGTTGAAGTTCCTACATATGGAAGTTATTTTTACGGGCCAGATTTATCAAAATTAGAGTGGATTAAGGAAATTCCTGTTGGTTATTTAGTTTTACGGACGAAGTTTGATAATTATTTGAAAGATTTAGCAGTTTCTCACGGTGTGAAATTCATTGAAGGGAGCAAAGTTGTAGATTTATTAGTTAAGGAGGAGGCTGCTAAAGTAGTAGTAGATAATGGAAATACATATATAGCGGATATCATTATTGGTGCGGATGGTGCAAGGAGTGAAATAGCTAAAAAAAGCAAGATTTATGAAAAATCGGATTCTTTGAATAAAGGATTATGTGTGGTAAATGAATTTAGAGTTTCTGAAGAATTTCTTGATGAGATATATGGAAAAAATAGACCAACACATTATTTTTATGGATTTGAGAATATAATAGGGTACAGCTGGGTATTCCCTAAAAGAACCCATCTCAATATTGGAATTGGAGGCCCTTCAAGTTCGGGGAGAGAATTAGGAAAGAAATTTTCAAAATTTCTCAATTATTTAAGGGAAATAAATTTTCTCCCTGACTCTATAAAGCTTACAAGTAGGTTTAAAGCTGCAATGATCCCAACATCTTTGGCCCTATATTTGAATCGAAGTTATTCCGACAGAGTTTTAGTAGTAGGGGATGCATTAGGAGTTGTCTCTTCTGTCAGTGGGGAGGGAATTTATCAATCCATGGCATCTGGGGAAGATGCAGCAATTGCAGCAAATTATGCGCTAACTGAACTGAAATTTGATTCAAGTTTCTTACAAAGATACGAAAAAATTTGGAAGAAAGATTTGGCTAGTGAATTAAAAACATTTGGGAATATCATGCAACTTGGAAGTTCAGAAAAAAAAGATGAACTACTGGAAAAAATGAGGATTTTTTTC
>JABXJU010000029.1 GCA_013375405.1 Candidatus Helarchaeota archaeon | reverse complement strand
GCCCTACTTCACGTTTTGATTTTGCTTTATAAAAAACCGAAAAATTGAAATTTACGTGGGTGAATATATCTTTGTAGGAACCTTCGTAAATGTCTGGGGAACTTCCCGAGCCATTTTGGCTAATGCTTGTGGCCAACATGCATGAACCTCTGAAGGTTCCTACTCATTAATCTTTTGGTTTAATGTCGAGTAACAAAACATTGCAAATTAAAAAAAGCTTCTTTAAAACAGGAGCCAAAGTTAAAAAGTCAGTTTGGAGCTAATTTGTCGGAGAAAAAAGATTCGCTCCGAATTTTAACTCAAACTAAAAATTAAAAAACTAACTGACTAATTGTTGTCTTAAAAGATAATAGGTGAATCGAAATGGATTTTTTTTCCTTTAAAAATGATAAAGGCTTAACAATTCTTACTATCGGTTTCATAATCTGGATGATTTTTCTCTTATGTTTAGGAATTTTTTCCCCACGCGAGGTCTACTTCTTTGATGTGCTATCTCAAACAGATGTCACCCCCTTTTACAATTCAATAATCCCCCCCGCAAGATATTTACTGGAGCCAATAATTGGCATCACTTTTTTATTTGGCATCATTCTCGATGAGATTTTTTCCATCTTAGCAATGTTATTGATTTATGGAATCGCTCGAATCGCTTACATCGTTCTCGAAAAGAATTTCTTCATTAAATCTGAGAAATATAATCTAATGGCTACTCTCGCTAGAAAATATATGAGGTATGTTCTTTGGCTAATACCAATAATTATTGGAAGTATCCTCACTTTATTATTGATTGGATTTTCAAGTGAAGGCTTTTTATTCATTAACAATTTTTGGCAGGTAACGATTCGGACCTATTTAACGATCGCTCTAGTTGTAATGGCAATTTTCCTTATCTATTTCTTAGGAAAACTAATACATCCACGCTTAAAATTCAACTATAAACGGCACCCCTCCTCAAAATCTCTATTTAAGACAATCTTCCATAGAATAGGTAGAGAATCTAAATATGTCTTGTGTTGTTTCTTCATATTTGCCACTTTTGCCGTCCTTTTACTGGCAACACATTTTCCGACACAGCGCATTGAAGCTACACTAAATGCCGATGAATATTTGTTTGATTTCCATGTTCATACTACCATGTCAGATGGATTTCTTTCTCCCGAAGAGCGCGTGGATTGGTACATTGCACAGGGCATTCATGGCGCTGCTTTCACCGATCATGAAAATCAGCGAGGTGCTTTCAGAGCGCATAACTATGTAGAAGAGAACAGTCTCAATTTCACAGTTATTATTGCCCAAGAATATACCTCTAGGCACCCTGATATACATTTAAATATCTTTGGAATGAATGAAACCATTGTCCCAATTGAATACGAACACCCAGGTGGTCCACTCGCATTAAACGTATCAGATATGATTCAGTATGTTAAAGCTCAAGGTGGCTTTGTCATTGTTAATCATTACACCACAAACACGAGTCCCCCATATTCCTATGAGCAGTTGAGAATTTGGGGCGTCGATGGCTTCGAAGTAGTTAATGACGGCATCGAATTACCAACTGAAATACGTATCTTTTGCAATAACAGTAATCTAGCATGTATTGCAGGCTCGGATGTTCACACAAATCAAGAATTACACACCGTCACCAAAATACAATTGAATGATCTAACAAATTTAACTCACATATTTGAGACTTTAAAACAAAACAATCATGAAACAGTTATAATTGACCTCTATCCAGATACGGTTGATTTACCCGATATGAAGGGCTTCACTGCACCCTTTGAAGATTTAATTAATTATTTTTTAAATCTTGATTGGTTTCAGATTCTCTCCTGGGTGATTTGGTCCACAGGAGGGTATCTCATCCTTCTCTCTATTTATTGGTTGATAAAAAGAGCTGATTTAAAAAACCTTCAAGAAAAAGTCCTTATAAGCGATGACACCAAGTAATTCCATAAATTACTTTCCTTTTTTTTGTGAAAAAAATGAAAAAAGGATACAAGAGTCTTATTACCTTAATGGGTCTCCCCTCCTCAGGAAAATCCACCATTGCACGAATGCTCGCTAAAGAATTAACAGATAAAAGTGGTATTTTAACTGTTGTAATTGGGACGGATGATATAAGAAAGATAATCCCAAGCCAATTAGAAGAATTTGATCCAGATATTGAACCAATTATAAAAAAGCTAACTCTTAATAACGTCCAATTCTGTTTAAATAATAATTTCATTGTCATTAATGACGATATGAATTATTATAAATCAATGAGACATGAACTGAAACAAATAGCAGAAGAAACTCAAGCCCACTTTATCTTAATCCATATACAAATTTCTTTAGAAACTGCATTAGAATGGAATAAAAAACGAGGATTACCAGTTCCACAAGAAGTAATCAAGCGAGTATATCATCGATTTGATCCTCCAGGTGATTACAAATGGGATACCCCACTAGTTACTATTCAATCAGATAAGCGATCACCAGAATTCGCAATAAAAACAATCCTTTCCAAGCTCCTACCCATAATTACTTCACCATTTAAACCTCAGGTCACTTCACCTCCCTCAAAACCTGGTATTAATGAACAAATTGATAAAATTACACGAAAAATGGTAGCAGATTTTGCACAAACTAATAAAAATCCTCCTCTCCTAAAAAAAATCAGCAACTTTCGCATAGATTATATCAAAAATCTCCCGAATAAGGAGATCTTAATAGATGAATTAGAGAAAGATTTTTCTCAAAAGTTACAAGAGTTCGTTACCCGAGTTAAACAGGCCAAATAAATTCTTCGCCGCTTCCGAAGTTCAGTTCCAATAGATAGCAAGCAATTAAAGGAACGAATAGAACAGATTGAGAAAGATAAATTTAGAAAAAAATTAAATCTCAATACAAAATAAAATATTTTTATTCTATTTAAACATCGCAACCATTAAGGACGATGGGAGGAAAATTAGATTCAATAATAAAGAAAAAGTCTGATCAATAAACACTTATAAATCAAATAAATCACTAGGTAATTTAAAAAGAATAAAAGAAGGGGATAAGAATTACTGAAGCACAAATTCATTTTGAATTACATCGACATATAGCAAACGCTATGGATCCTGAACTTGTTTGTGATGATGTCATTTTTGGGACTTCAATACCAGAGTATTCTGAAAATATTACGGGAAAAGCTGATTTAGTAATATTTGATAAAAAAGGTTCTCCGTGGATAGTTATTGAAGCAAAAAGAGTGGTCGGTAAATCGGCAAAAAGGGACATAGATCCTTATTCACCGAAAGTTATCAAACAAGCTGGTAGTTATGCATTTCAAATTGGTTCAAATTTTTTTGCTACTTATAATGGTTCAATACTTGTTCTCTTCAAAACTTTTGAAATGTATAAGCCCATTCTAGAACGCAAAACGAAAGCTTATAAAATCAAGAATTTAAAAGAATTTGCAGCTTCATTTCTCTGCGATCTTGTAGCATTAGAAAGGGAAACGAAAGAGTGGGATGCTTTAGAAAAAGCATTTGTCTCAAGGATATTATATTTTCATCAGAATTTAAAAGAAAATTTGCAAAAGGTTTTGATAGCCAATATTAAAACGGAGTCTTTTAAAAAAACTCTTCAAAAATGGCTTAATAAGCAAGGATTAACACCTAGTCCTATTTCAAAGAAGGCAATCGAATTAATTTCAACTCAATCGGCTTACGTTTATATGAATTTACTTATCTTTCGTCGAATTCTGGTTTGTAATAAAAATTATCGTTTAAAAATTCCAAATTTTGAATGGATCAAATTAGATAGCGACCTTTTCTTTGATTATTTTCAACTATTATCTAAAAAAATAGATTTTGGAGCAATTTTCAACATTCAAGACATATTTCGCCAAATACCATTACCAAAATCAATATTGTTATCTTTAAAAGAATTTAAAGAAGAATTAGATGAATATGATTTATCGATTTTTAATAATTACACGATTGGTAGAATTTATGAAGCTTTAATGAGTAGCGGTGAAAGAAGGAGGTTGGGACAATATTATACTCCTCCAGCAATTGTAGAATTTATAACTAGAAATTCTATTAGAGAGGATGATGCCCTCATTCTCGATCCTGCTGCAGGTTCAGGGGGCTTTTTGGTTGAAGCTTATCGTTACATAACAAGCAAATTTAAAGTTGATCATAATCAAGCAATCAAACAAATTTTTGGTTTTGATATAAATCAATTCGCTTTAAATCTTAGTTCAGTTAATCTAGCAATTATAGGTTTGCCTCAAAAGACTGAGAATTTAAATTTAGAACTTACTGATTTCTTTCTAGTTAGACCTGGAACGAGTACCTTAAATCGAGTATTTATTGATGTTGAGGGCGAAAAAATTGAAACATTTGCTGGATTTCCACCAAAATTAGATGTTTGTATTGCTAATCCACCATACATTAGGCAAGAGAAAATACCATCAAAGGAAATAGCACGTAAGCACTTATCTGATTTCAATAAACTTCTCATAGATAAAAAAGCTGATATTTATATTTATTTTATAACGCTTGCTACTCAGCTTTTGAAAAACCATGGTAGATTAGGTTTTATAATTTCTGATAGATGGTTGACTCAAGAATATGGTTTTGGATTCCAGCAATTTCTATTACGAAATTATATCATAGAAGCAATTATTAAATTTGAAACTCAAGTTTTTGAAGATGCATTAATTAATGCATGTATAATTCTATTAGAAAAATCAAATTCTAAAGATGAAAGAAGTACAAATTTAGTTACTTTTATTCGATTAAAAGGTAAAACAGCAATTAAAGCAATAAAAAAATTGATCAAAGCAAAAGCTGAAATTTCTGAAGACGAGATAAGCAGACAAGTCAAAATTAAACAAGAAGATCTTTTATGCCCAGAAAAAGAACTTAAAAATATAATTGGAAATAATAAAAAATCGCAAGAGAAAAAAGAAATCCACAAGAAAAAGAAACAAAAAAAGGAAAAGATAGATCCTAAGAAAAAATTAGAACAAAAGAATTTAATGAAGGCAAAAATGGTTGAATATAGTAAGTGGATTCGTTTCTTTTATAGCTATGATATATTTTATGATATTTTAAATCATAAGAATTGTTGCTATTTGTATGAAGTTATGTATATCAGAAGTGGATTAAAGACAGGTGCTAATGATTTTTTCTATTTTAAAAAGAATGATGTTGATGAACTTGGTTTAAAAGAATATGTTAGGCCATTATTGAAAGGGACAGGGCAAGTTGAAACAATTATTTTCACGCCTGAAGGAACAGAGTGGCTCGTATTAGATATTCACAACCTTATCGAACCAATTTTAGATGAATTTGCTGAGGAAGAAAAAAAGAAGGAAAAAGCGAAAAAAAAGGAATTTATTATGAAAACATCTCCAAAAGTAGATAAATATGATGAACCCATTTTAGCAATAAAAGTACGGAATAGACTCAAGAAGGAACATCCGAAATTGGCAAAATATATCCTTGAATACGGGAAAAATAAGGAACTTCATAAGATTAAAAGCGTGAAATCAAGAAAGATATGGTTTGACCTCGGAAAGTTAGATATAGCGCCCTTTTTATTTCCTGCAGAATATTGGCGTAACTCCATAGTTGTTTATAATAAATCCAAAATTGCTGCGGATAAAAGATTTTACCCGATGACACCAATATTTAAACATAGAAAACTCTCAAAGGATGAATCTACCCTTTTAATTGCGGGAATTCTAAACTCGGATATTATTACTTTAATGAGAGAATTAACAGGACGAACGGCTTCAGGTCAAGCTATGAATAGAAATGAATGTATGATTTATGAAGCAAATTCAATTAGAATCCCTGATCCTCGAAAAATTACTGAAGAAGATGCACGAAATATTATCAATTGCTTCAATAAGTTGGTAGAAAAAGAGCTAGAAAAGAAAGAGATCGAAGTTCAAATTTCCCAGAAGTCCGAGGTAAAAAATTCTCTGCTCGAAAAATTAGAAAAATTGTCGGCTAATTTAAAAAAATTGAAACTTGATTTAAATAAAGCTGTTTTGAAACCTCTAAGTTACGAACATAGGATTGAAGAATTAACAGATAGCATTGAAGAATTGCTCTCAATTCGTGAACATGGAAGGGGATTGAATAAGAAGATTCCATTCACATATTCAGGAAAATATATTACCCCAAAAATTAAGGGTGCTATTGTTCTACAAGGAAATAATTCACAAAATATATTGGACAAATTTTTACAAAATTAATGAGATTATATACACTTCACAGAAAAAACTTTACCCATTTTAAAGAAATATGTTCAAATATGTTCATAACCAAAAACATAGAATATAAAATGATCCTTTGAAAGAATGATATCGCCGTCACGCGTGTTTTGGAACCCTCCATTTTTTTGCTACTTCCATAAGGAATAAGAATAATAATACTACTTTCTATTTTGTACTATAATTTATCTCCTAGGATGTAAGTGACAATGGAAGAACGCATTCTCTTAAAAGATGCCCCGAACGAGCATGTCATGTTAATTGGAAATATGGCCATGACGCGTGCGTGCTTAGAAACGGGGATTCAATTTGTGAGTCAATATCCAGGCACCCCCGTTACAGATATGGGAACTTATTTCAGTAAAATTGCAAACGAAGTTCCTGGATTATATTTTCAATGGGCATCAAATGAGTCAGCTTCAATAACAGCAGCTGCAGGTGCGAGCTGGTGCGGTATCAAATCTCTGGCAATAATGAAACATGTTGGGGCAAATGTTGCGGCAGATGCACTCTCAACCATTGCACTTAATGGTCCGACAAGTGCAGATGGGCGTGGTGGATTATTAATAATTGTGGGCGGCGACCCAGGGTCTCTAGGTAGCCATAGTGAGCAGAATGATAGGTTTTATAGTTGGATGTTACATCTTTGCCATTTCGAACCTTCTAATGTCCGAGAAGCCAAAGCATGGATACCCGAAGCTCTCGACGTGTCCCAAAAATTTGATCTCGTAAGTTATTTTCGTGTTACTTCTCGTATTGCGCATACCGTAGAGGAAGTGGAATTAAAACCTTTAGCAAAGTATAGTGATAAAAAAGGGAAATTTATTAAAAAAATTCCAAAATTCTGCTCCTTACCCCCTCATTGTATCAATAATCATAAGAGGCTCTACGAACGCATGGAGCGCGTGGAGCCATATGTGTCTAAATTTAATCGAGTAATACCTGGTGATTCCAAATTCGGAGTTGTCACGGGCGGCGTTCCATTCGGATATACCATTGAAGCTTTGAGGCATCTAGGGCTCGATGATGTTCCTATCTTAAAATTAGGAGTGGTTCATCCCATAAATGAGAATCAATTCGTTGAATTCGCTCAAAATTTAGATCAAATTTTAGTCGTTGAGGAGCTTGAGCCCTTCATTGAAACACAAGTAAAGCGTATAGCTCAAGAACATAAAATTTCAGCAGATATTGTAGGGAAAAAAGTGATTAGAGAGTGGGGGGAACTGAATACAAGCGAAGTAGTAACTGGAATTAGCAAACTACTTGGAAAACCTCTTGGTACCTCTATCAACCAAAAATTGCAAAAATATCAAGAATATCTCAAACTTGTGCCCCCCCGACCTCCAACCTTCTGTCCAGGATGTCCAGAACGTGCCTTACTCTTTTCGATCAGGAAGGCAACTAACGAAGCTGAAACAATCTATGCAGGTGATATTGGATGCTATGTAATGAGCTTCTTTCCACCGATGGGCATTACTGATTGGGTAATTTGTATGTCCGGGGGATTGGGCGCAGCGATTGGAGCATCTTTTAAGACTGACCAAGAAATTCTCGCACTCATGGGTGATTCAACTTTTTATCACACCGGCATACAAATTCTAGTGAATGCAGTATATAACGATGCCAACGTTATTCTATTTATTCTTGATAATTCTTGGACTGCCATGACAGGTGGTCATCCCCATCCTGGTGCAGGTATCAATGGAATGGGCGAACCAACGCCAATTCCTAGCATCCGGGATATCTGTAAGTCCCTTGGGGTAAAGTGGGTCAGGGTTGTTGATCCCTTTCAACCCTATTTAATGACTAGCACAATTCTCGAAGCAAGAAAGCAGCCGGGTATGAAGGTCATAGTTTCACAACGAGAATGTATGCTTCAATATACTAAACGCATGCGAAAAGCTCTATCTAAGGGAATTAGAAAAAAAGACATCTATTGGATCGAGCCAGAGCGTTGCCAAATGTGTGGCACTTGTGCCGAGGAATTATGCTGCACAGCTCTCCGCAGAAATGAGGAATACATGTCCATTGACGAAGATAGATGTACCTTCTGCGGTGTTTGCTATGAAATCTGTCCTAATGATGCAATCTGCCATACTATTGTGAATCCACATATGGAGGGTGATTCATAATGCGTATTTGGAACATGCTCATTTGCGGGATTGGGGGACAGGGAGTTATGTTGATCAAACGTATTCTCGAAAATGCGGCTTTACGTGAAAAATTACAAGGTGGAAAAATCAGAAAAATGATTGGCGCTGAAAAACATGGACTTAGTCAACGCGAAGGTGCTACAGATGTTTACACCCGATTTCTTATTCTTGAACCAAATGAAAAATATGATGATTTGTTATTAACATCACCAACTTTATTTTACGGAGATGCGGATCTTGCAATTGGAGTCGAACCGGTTGAATTACTTCGAAATGCAATATATTTCTCTGAGAAGACTTTCATAATACTCAACACTCGCAGCTTTCCCCCTTGCGCTGTTATCTCTGGTTTAATGGAGTATCCCTCTATTGAAACGATCGTTAATGCCATAAAAGATATATCCGGATCTTCTAAAATCCTGCTCGTTGATGCATCCACTATTGCCATCGAACGTTTTAATAATGCACTTCGCACTAATATGATATTACTTGGAGTTACTTATGCTACAAATCATCTTCCTCTTAAATTGAGTTCTATACAGGCCGTCATTCGTGAAAAAGTCCCAGAACCAGATGACAACCTCACAGCTTTTGATTATGGCATCGAAACCGGAAAAAAATTGATGGAATCCATATGAAAATCACTTTATATGGCGAAACTCTTTCTGAAAACAAATTTAAATATTAAATTCTCTTTACTCTTACAAAAATAGTAATTATAATTTTTGTCAAAAATTCGTAATTTCTAATGTATTTATCAGAAATATTCGTAATTTTTTATGGATATATTAGAATTTTCGTATACTTTTACTCATTTGTTAGAAACTTTCGTAGTTATTAAAAATATTATTGAAAACTCAACTTCAACAAGGCTTTAAACAGTTTAATGGATTAGAAATTTCTAAGAAAATTACCAATAAACAGAGATATTACATTTATTATTCATAAATCACTTATTTTTTTCTCTCATCTCTATTTTTTTATGAAACATAATTATTTAAAGCATGGGAAATAATTAATAAATCAAAAGATTAATTAACAATCTAAAATAAGTTTTGCATAAGTTCTAATACTTATAGGTAATTCTCTCCGTCAAGTACAGAGAGGTTAGATTGGTTTCAGTCATATTTTAGAGGTTTGAATAAGGATGCCTAGCCGCGGTGCAGATGGAAAACTCTACTTCAAAATTGTCTATTGGGGTCCCTCCCTTGGCGGTAAAACAACAGCCGTAAAGTGGATTTTCCAAAAGGAGGGAATGGCTGAAGGCAAAATGCAATCTATCGTTGATCCTACTGGTCGGACTTTATTCTTTGATCGTATGGTAGCAGGCATCGCCAATGTAAAGCTCCAAATTTATACTGTTGCTGGACAGCGACGCCATAAATTCCAGCGAAAGACCATCCTCAATGGCGTGGATGGGATAATCTTCGTCTTCGATGCACAGGTGGAACAGTGGAATGAGAACGTTTGGAGCTTAGAGGAATTATTGGAACATATAGGCCCAGAATTAGGAAAGAAGGTCCCGATCATTGTCATGGTTAACAAGCAGGACCTCCCAAATATTGTCAAACGAACCCAAGTATATGATTTATTCAAATCAAAAGGTTTGGATAAGATTATGAGCCCATTGACCGGAGATAATCTCGAAATCCAGGTGTACGAAACCATTGCAATTCAGGGCTTAAATATTAAACGGGCTTTCCAACAACTCGCACGTGATGCGGTACTGAATTATTACAATAAAATAAGAAATCAATAATAAAGTGAATCACAACCCCCTATTGATTTTCACAAGATTTTTTTTTAAAAATTAATATTTTCCTTAATTATATATTAGGGAAAGACAGAACTATTATTAGATCGAGGATTTAGAGTGATGCTGTGAGAGGAATTATTGCTCCTGCCTTAGTCCATGAAAGAGACCTGACAATTTTCAACCCCGACATGGAACTAGCATTAATGTTTGCCTTAATGGAATATGATAAACGACGGCATGATCAATTTCGGGAGGCGTCTTATGAATTCTTCTCAAAAATTTTATGGCCTCTTACTCTTATTCAGGCGGGACCCGCGAATTATATTGGAATTGACCGTATGAAATTGTTTTTCGACCTACAATTTAAAATAACGGATTTTATTTCATCTAAAAGTGGAATTCTATCTGAGTTGAATCAGGAAATCAACAAACCTCAAGCCCGAATAGAGCATCTAACACGATGGATAGATGAAATAAAAGCCCCTTTCAAAAAGGATCTCATGATTAAAGGGATTATTGGACCTGAAATACTTCATGGATTAGTTCCTCTAATAAAACTAGCAACAGATAAATCAATTACCTCCGGTAAATTGGAGCCAATTATCTCAACCGATAATTTAATTGAGATTACGAATCGATATAATCAGGCGCTAAAAAATATTGAAGAAACGATTTCGAAATGGCATTCCTTACAACAGAAGGTCAAACAAAAAATTGAGAAATGGCGCCTTTCATATTCAAATACAAGCTCAACTAAAGAACAAGAACAAATAGAAAGTAAATTTAAGGAATTGAATGAAAAAATTCAAAAAAATATTTGGGCTTGCCGAAGTGAAATTGAATATCTATTTCACTGGGCAATACCGGGTCAAACTTTGAATTTAGTGGTCCCCTATACTGAAATTTGGATTTCTATGTATCTGGCAAAGATAATTTTACCCAATAAAGCCAAAAAATTTCTATTATTACCACCCTCTATTTTTTCTGAAGAAATAAAATCCAAGAGATGGGTGCCTGTTGATACATTTCATACATCCTTTTATTCCATCCTTAAAGAAAAGATTGAATCAACCCTTGAAATCCAACCACAATTAACACAAAAAATCGAAACAATATGTAACGCACAAAATTTATTTTTAAAGGATGAAGCAAATAAATTAATTGCACGTGGAATTGACCAAATACAAGAAAGGCAATTGATAGATGGTAAATATATTAAGGCCCTTCAATCAGAATGGCAGAATATTACACAAAGACTAAAAAAATAAAAATTAAATTATATGTGGAGTGTGTTGCTAAATGAATTCTGGGCGGACAAATACCCTAACTGATTTTGAAGAAAGAGAGAAGAAAATCAAGGATTTTGAAGAAGATTTCAAACAAAAAGAAAAACAATTAAAAGAATTAACTCAAAAATTAAAAGGTTTTGAAGAAAAATCCTCTCAAGATGAAGTAGTAACTTCCCAAATAGAACAATATGAGCAAAAGATTAAAGAATTAGATGAAATGACTTCCCGTCTTAGAAACGCTCTTGGAAATCTACAAGAAGAAAATATCAAATTAGAGGATGAATTAAACAGTATTAAATCAGAACATGGCGATATCAGCGAATTAAAATCAAAATTAAAAGTCCTTGATGAAACTGTGATAACGCAACAAAAAGAAATCGTCGAAAAAGATAAAATTCTAAAAGGACGGGCTACTGAAGAAGGGGGTGGCTTACCTGAAGGTACCCTTCAAAAAATCATTGTTGGCAAGGTAGAAACAATAAAAGAATTTAATCGCCTTTTAGAAGATGTTAAATTTCGTCTTTTTCTTATTATTCCAACTGTAGAAGATTTAGATCAATTGAACCTACCAAAGGACTCCAAAGTCGATACTCGCGTGGCAACGGCGTTTGATCTATCAAATGCCGCTCATAAAGGTCTAATTTCAACTTATCCTCATATTGAGTTCCGAAGTTATTCTAAAAAGGACCGATGGGGCATTGAACGTGATGCCGAAGAAATCTGTCTAGTTGCAGAGTCTGAAAATAAAGATTACATTGGAATATCTTCTTCTGATTCAAAAATATGTGAATTATTTCTGAAATTATTAACTGAAGCGTGGCTTACAGCAACAAAAATCACCTTATGAAAGGAAAAGAAATTAAAAGAGTTTAAATGATGTAATGAATTTAAATTATTAAAGGAAGTTATAACGATGAATCCAGCAACAGGCACTTCAGGTGAAACAGAAAGTAATCTGATGCAAGTATTGACAGGAATTCTCGAGGATTCAGTCCAAACTTTAAAGCGAATAGAGAAAGCTGTTAATGACTCTACACAAATCACGACGCAAATGTTAGAAAAACTTGATTTAATGGACAAAAAAATAGAATCAGGCTTTATTGCTGTAGTTAAAAAAGCACTCCCCTCATTAGAACATAAATTCATGGAAAAAATAAGTAATGTCGGAGGCGAAATGGGCGATCTCACAATGATTCTCCCAGATATCATAACTAAATTGCAACAATCTATGCAAATCTTGTCTATCCAGAGCCTTATTAAAGAATTAGATTCAATTCCAGGCGCGAAAAAGAAAATGAAATCTCCTGAAAAAGAAGCTCCCAAAGAAAAAGTGAAGAAGGGAAAAAAGAAAGAACCTAGTCCAACAGCACCTCCTCCCCCAATTTCAGAAAAAGGCAAAGCTCCACCACCTAAGAAGGAAGACACTGATGAAGGAGATCATTTACTGAAACCATCATCCTTCTTCGGTAGCTAAAGTTAATAGAACGAGATTGATGTATTATGGTAGAAGAAATGTTTAATTCGATCAAAAACAGCTTTATTGAGATCTCAAAAAGAGTTGAGAATGTAAATTCGGTTATTGAGAAATTAGGCTCAATAGTAGATGATTCAATGACTCAAATCTCAATTCAAATAGAGGGATTGACAAAGACTTTAGAGGACTTGATGAACATTTCTGATCTTAAAAATATTAGAAAATCTCTTTCTGACATCGTTGAAACATTTCGGACACAATTGGATCCAAAGAAAATGCAAAAGTTAATAACAGATCTATCTCAATCAGTCAAAACCATTAAACAAAAAGCTTAGAAAATAGAGGGTTAGGTAAGATGTCACCAGATAGTGCTCGATTATTGCCCATAGTGGCAGAAGCATTAAATGATATCTATTCTAAAATAGAAGATACTAACAGGAAATTGGGGCTTTTAGAGAAGAATTTTCAGGAGGTTATATCATCAATAGGGCAAAAAAACATGATAATTATTCAGAATCTCAAAAAATTACAAGGAGCAATTACTGAACTAAACACTGAAGACAAACTTAAACATATTATTCTATTAGTTGTCGAGAGCATTAGTGATATTCAGGATGGCATTTGGTTTTTAGAATTTCAAAATGCATTATCACGTTTTAAAGAAAAACTTGATGAATTTTAACAGTTTCAAAATGAATTAATGCTTATATTTGGAATTTGCATTCAAATGGAATTTGATTTAGCCCTAATTTCAATGCCTGTATACACTCAAAAAACGCCATCTTTATATCTGGCTTCTCTCGCAACTTATTTAAAGGAAAGGCAGCATCAAGTTGTTAGTTATGACTTTGGAATCCAATTTTTTCAAGAAGAATTAAAAAAAATTAAAATAAAAAACCCTCTTATTGATCAATTGAATTTATCACCATACCCGCTTTGGGGTGCTTCCAACTGGCTAAATTTTGATAACATTCTTAACCCCCAAATTGGGCAATTTATCATTAAATCTCTTTGTCCTGTTTGTTCTGAACTTTATCAGCCCATTTTCAACGAATTTAAAGATCAACTCTCTCCTACTAAAAAATATCTGGACGCCCGCGTAAAAGAATTAGCTAATCTAGATACACCGGTTTATGGATTTTCCCTTTTATTGGGTAATGCAATGGCGAGCCTATACATAATTAAGAAAATTAAGGAGATAAAGCCTGAAGCAACCATAATTGTAGGTGGCCCTGAAGTTTCCCCCTTTTATCGCGCCTCGTTTTATTCACAATTAGATTATATTGACTTTGTTGTGTATCATACAGAGGGTGAAATTCCATTAGAGCGAATTTTATCTCATCTGAAAGGACTTCTCCCAAAAGAAGCAATTCCCGGGATTTATCATAAAACCCAAAAGAGTATCTATAAAACCGATCCCCCTTTACTCTTAGATTTAAATCAAGCCTCAATTCCAAACTTTGAATTGGTTCAAACTGGATATAAAATGGATTTTTTTAAGATAGTAAACGTAATAATTTCAAAAGGTTGTATGTATAACTGTACGTTCTGCAATGAATCACTCATTTGGGGCTCTTATCGACCCAAAAGTGCCAAAAGAATCTTTAAAGAACTTAAGTACTACGTGGAAAACCACGGAATCTCACAATTCGAACTTGGTGATAATTCATTCACTTCATCTCCTTCTTTGCAAAAAGCGCTTGAACGCATATCAAATGAAGGAATTCAAATCAGTTGGGGTGGAAATAGTAGATTGAATGAACTAAATAATAAGAAGCTCACGACATTAAAACAAAAGGGTCTAACACATTGTGATATAGGTATCGAATCAGCTAGTCCTGAAGTTTTACACTTAATGGGAAAAACTATCGATCCCTCACGTGCAGGCGAGCTTTTGAAAATTTGCCATCAAAACCAAATTAAAACCAACTTATACTTTATCGTAGGATTTCCTGGGGAAACTTTTCAAGAATTCCAAAAGACTGTCGAATTTGTTGAAAAAAATCTTACACACATAGATTCCTTTCTAACCAGCGTATTTAGTTTAAGTGCAGGAACCCCTATATTTCATTCAAATCTTCTTATTCCCATCCAATTAGGACCTAACAGCATCAATGCTTTCACTTATAAAACAACGGATGGTGTTACTCATAAAGAACGTGAAGAACGTTTCTTAAGAATGCATGACATCAAAAATTCTCTAGATTCATAAAATCACTTATCCATCGGTCCAAAAATTTATAATTATGATTTTTCCTAAATGATGAATATTCAAATGTATTACGTTTTTATGAGGAATGAAAAAATGCCTACCATGGAAAATAACTGGTTTAGACGGCTAGTTTTCATTACCGTGTATCTCGTGCAAGGGATGCTTGTATGGCTAACCTTATCATACTTCCCCATCCTGTTTGAAAATGTCTATTTAATCGATAAAGGGCTCTATGGCATTGCAGGCAGCATCGCACTCCTACCGATGGTGTTCAAGTTTTTCATTGGACCCCTGTCGGATAAGTTTCCGATTCCCTTCCTGCGCGGTCGGAATCGGGGGTACATCATCGTCGGTGCCGTGTTAAATGTCGTTTTCTTACCCCTGCTATCACTTGATCCGAGAGTATTCTTCGTGCTATTCTTCATCGTCTGGTTCATGCAGACGCTTGGGGTGGCGATCATGGACATCCTGACCGACGCCTTAGCCATTAGCGCGAAATCCATTCAGAACATCCCAGGGCGCACGGGGGCGAGTGCCTGGATGTTTCTTGGCAGCTTCCTCGGAGGCGGTATCGTTATCGCATTCGTGCCCCTCTTGGATGCAGACCTGTTTCTCGGTGTATTGCTCATCGCGATCATCTCACTTCTCCCACTACTCGTGATCTTTTTCCTTAAGGAGCAACCGTCAACAGGTCCTGCTGAAAAACGGAACGTACGGGAAGTATTCCGCCGTAACCTTAAACATCCTTTCGTGCGGTTGGGATTGGTATTCGCCTTTTTACTCAGTATCGATACAGGACTCTTGGAGCTAACCCTTGAGCCATTCCTCGATAGATTTCCTGGCAGCCCGGGTAGGAAAGACCTCCTTGGGCAGCTCTTTGGATTAACCTTTCTCGGTATCATCCTCGGGCTTCTATTCGCCCTCTCTATTAAAAGATTAAAGTTTTTAAAAACGCCCCTAATCGATCGTGTCAAAAAACCACGCATTCTTATTGTAATTGCCGTTATCTATGCCATTCCATCACCAATCTTAGGAATTTTAATTTTTAACGATATGATTACTTATTATAGCTTTCTAGCTTTTTATAGCATTTTTGCAGTCGTCTCCACGTTATCTTATATCACCTACATCGGACTCTTCCTTGACCTCTCTGATCCCAAGGCGGCAGGAACCATGATCGCCGCCTTCTTCAGCATTAATAATCTGGGCATCGCGATTGGGATCGCAATTGGGGGCTTTATTCCGTTCTGGCTCATTTACATCATCGTCGCCATCCTTAGCGCGATGCGGATAATTCCTCTCCTAAAAATCAGAATGGAGGATGTCCAAAAAACGTTTTACCAAGAAACTTCCCAGTAGCCTACCAATATTAAATAATTGTTTTACCTTTCCCTCTCAAACACCGTCTGTAATCCAAAATTTCCTGCAATCTAAATGCAATAATAAAAAAAACAAACACATAACTTTAAAATATAAAATTAATTATTTAAAAACAATAAATCGTGTATTACGATTTTCATAGGAGGAATTATGATGCAATGGGATCCTACATGGACCATGATTATCATCGTTCTGGTCGTTATCCTTCTTATTCTGGCAATAATTATCCCGAACGTAAAGATTCTGAAAGAGTACGATCGTGCAGTAATATTCCGATTGGGTAAAGCTCTGGAGGGCACTAAAGGACCTGGGCTGATTTGGCTCTGGCCATTCATAGATAAGATGAACAAGATTGATTTACGAGAAATGTTCTTTGACCTACCCCATCAGCGATGTATTACCGTCGATAACGCGCCTGTCGATGTTGATGTGCTGATATATTATCGTGTGATAAATGCGCGTGATACTATTATTAAGGTTCGTGACTTTCGAGCCTCAGCCATCGGAGTTACGCAAACCACCTTACGAAGCGTCATTGGTGACATCGATCTAGATTCAGTTCTCGCTAGAAGAGAATACATCAATAGTATTCTCAGAGAAAAATTAGATGAAATCACCGATAGGTGGGGCGTGAAAGTTACGACGGTCGAGATCCGCGAGATATTACCCCCGGGAGATGTACAGAAAGCGATGGTCGAGCAAATGAAAGCAGAGCGAAATAGGCGGGCAATGGTGACGGAGGCAAGCGGTAAGAGGGAATCTCATATTGCGGTTGCTACGGGAGACAAACAAGCACAGATTCTTAAAGCAGAAGGAGCCAAGCGTTCTAATGTTTTAGAAGCAGAAGGTGAGCGAGAGGCTGCACTTTTACGAGCGGAAGGCTATGCAAACGCGCTTGAAAAGATTTTCGCAGTAGCGAAAAATATCGACGAAAAAACTTTAACCCTCCAAATTCTCGATACATTAAAAGCAATTGGCGCATCGCCATCCACAAAATACATTTTCCCAATGTCTTTCATGGAACTCATTAAGCCCATCGACACCTACTTGAAAGGCGGACTGAAATCCAAAAAAACTTAACCTCTATTTTTTTTATTTAATAAACATTATAATCTATAATTGTAATAATAATTAATTATAATCTACACTTTGGTGAGAAAATGGCCGAACAGATGGGCGAAATTAATAAGTTTATGGCTGAAATTATTCGACTTTTAACTGATTTAGTGCAAGCCGTGCAACAAAATGAGGATTTACTTAGAGAAACTCAAAGTATAATAAAAAATTCTCAAAATATGATAGAAAATATTTCTCAAAGTGCAGGAATGCAAAATATAATGGCTGCGGGCCAATCACTTGAAAATGCGATTGCAATGTTGCAAAAAGGCGTTCAGGCATTCGAAATCCAAAATGCTTTACGCCAAGTTCAAGAATTTTTGGGCGCTATGGGGGGTAGTATTTCTAGTACAAGGCAAAGTACTTCCCCGTCAGGTCAGCCTCAGGGGGTAGCTCCCCAAAAGCAGGCAAGTGGCAAAGATAGTTTAATCAAACCTTCGGATCTTTTTAAGTAACAGAAAGAATAGTTATTTCAAGTATTTCCTAAAAATTGCTTCCTTTTTCTTTTTTTCTTCCATAATCTCATCATGAGTCTTTTTTCGAGCACCTTTTCCAAAGAAATGCTTTTTTTTCTGTCCCTTCGCAGTTGTAGTGGATTCGAGAGCTGGAATTGGAGCAGCAAGCCCTTCCTGTGACGGTGACCTAGTGGATGCAGCACCTGCTGAAGGTACTGGTACTCCAACTACCTTTCCAGTCTTGATGGCGTTCATTAGTGCGTGAATACCGTTTATTAAAAAGGAAATCTGAATGTCATACATACGCGTTTCTAACATAAGTGCAGTATTATTTGCATTAGCAATCATTTGTTGAGTTTCTGTACTCTGAAATGCTTGAATATTTTCGTTACCGATCGATCTAATCTGTTGGACAAGGGTATTCATAGAATCAGCAAATGCTTCAAGTGTCATTTGTTTGTTCATTTCCCCCTGTTGAATCATGTCTTCGATATTTTCTGAGACTTTTTTCAAATTTTCCTGAATATCAGTTATCAATTCTTTTAATGAATCCTTTATTGAATTTAAAGAAAGAGAAAGTTTTTCAATGCGTTCATATATATCTGTCGTTACACTTGTCACAAATGGGAGAAAGCTTCCTCCAGATGAATCGGGTGGTGGCGAACTCATTTTATTTTTGTCCTCCATAGATTTTAATGAATTGAGCTATCTCGCTGAGTTGTGTTTGAATTAAATTCGGATCAACTGACTTTTGTAAGAGTGTTAATATTCCATTAAGTGCCTGACTAATACGAATCATCTGATCCGTCCCTGTCTGGCGTGTTAATGCACTAATTTCTCTAGTTACATCTAAAATATGCTCTCGAGAATATTCAAAATCTTGTTTTAAATGCTCAGTCATCGTATCAGTGTATTTTCCTATAGTCTCTGTAAGTTTCTTCACATTTTGACCGAGTCCTTCGTTTGTTTTCTCGATTGCATTAATTAATGCGCTCACTCCTTCCGTCATAGTCTCAAGTTTTTCAGTGATTTCATCTAACTTCTTTCCAAGTATCTGTACTGGGTCACTCAAGTTTTTCACCTTTTCTATAAATAATTTCTCATAGGTCTCTTAACTATCTTCCGACTCTAGAGGGCGCACAATCAAATGAACCCCCTCAACTTTAATAACTTTTACTCGCTCCCCTTTTAAAACAGGCCAAAACCCTTCAATACATTCAGCCGACCAGACCTCGCCCTTGATGGAAACTTGCCCCTCTGGATTTAATTCATCCGATTTAACTATCCCAATATCATCTGATTCCGGAACAAATTTATCAGTTGCACCTTTTTTCTTAATTTCAACAACCTTTAAAGTTATTCCACCAAAAATGATTGAGAGCGTAATAGTGAAGGTTAATAGGGTTGCCCACATTATTATGATCTGATCCGACGGTATCTTTGCACTTAGTGATTGTAAAAATGTAACACCCCCACTGATAACGCATATAATACCTCCGATCGCAAGAAGCCCATCTAAACTTCCTTCGGTTTGGGCCTCTGCAATAAATAATACCACGCCAATGATGAATAAGATCACCGATGCGAGGTCGATCCCAATTGTAATTATACCAATAATCGACAGTCCAAGACATACGACTGCAACAACTGTCATCTCCATCTCATCAGAAGCTATTCCAAATAACAAAAAATACAGTCCAAGCATTAATAAGATATAAATTACCCAAGGATTACCAAAAATCATTTCAAAGATACCTTGAATCAAAAAAACCACATCTCTCCTTAATTTATAATAGGTTTGAGAGTCTCTTTTTTAATTAACAATAGTACTGAATTAATAATCTTATTTATAGTTTTAGAAAAATGAGAATAATTTTATAATAAATGATTAATTAATAATTATTATCACTCAAAGCAAGGTTGATAGAATATGAGCCAACAGAAGGAATGTCCATTTTGCCGCCGGCTTATCCGGATGCGTGACAAATTTTGCCCATTTTGTGGACGATATGTTATAGAGAATGTTCGACCTCAGAATGTTTATCAAAGAGGCGTTCAACGTCCCCATCCCGCCACAAGAGCTCCCCCAGCAACTCATCCACCCTATAGAGCTCCTCCAGTAACTCAACCACCCCCCGGAGGGCCTCCCGGCGCACAACCGGCGTCATCTATCCCACAATCAACCCCAGCTCCTCAAGAACCTGAGCCATTATCAGAAGAAGTTATCGATCAGATTGCATTACGTGTAGAATTAGAGCAACTTGATCAGTCAATGAACGAAATTCGGAGTAAATTAGAAGAATTGGGTGAAATGATATCTAAGATGGACGTTACACCTGAAATTGAGCAGAAAATCAAAAATTTCAAAGGACAAATTAAAGAAATTAAGGCCAAACGTGAGAATTTAAACGCTGAAAAACGAGATCTTCCATTCGATGCGGATTTAACCAAGAAGAAAGAAATCCAAGACCGCCTAAAAAAATTGAATGAGGCATACCGCTCTAAAAAAGTTACTGAAGCAGCTTTCAAAAAATTGAGGGGTGAATACGAACAAAGCCTTCAAGAGATAGACGACAAGTCCCGATCATTCAAAGCTAAAATAAATACATGGATTAAGAAACTTAAAAGCGATAGAAACAAAACTCAAGAACAACTTGAACTGTTAGAAGCCCGGTTTGCTGCAGGAGAAATGGGACAACATAAATATGAAGAAGAAAAAACAGATTATAAAGAAAAAGTCAAACGCTATAATAACGTTCTAAAATTTCTTACCGGAAAATTATGAGAAGAATAACGACTTGCAAATTTTAAATATCAAAATGATATTTACAATAAAGCATAAATTTTTTTAAGAATAAATATCATTAAAAAACCTAGAAATATCTATGATAACTGATTGGATGTCCTTAAGATCTAATAATAAAGAAGGTTTCTAATTTTGACAACCAATACTAAACGCCATAACCGCTCTATTCGCTATTGCTCACCGAATTGTCAGTTTTTTAGGTGTAGTAAACGAGCTTTAGGACCCAAACAAAGAGTTCGAGGACGCCTCCGCATTTCATGTAAATTTGTCGCGGGGGATTTATGTACAGGATCAAGATGCACATATTCCTTTTGCACAAAACATAAAATGCTTCCGGATGGAAAATGTGGACTTCGTGAACGCCCAACTGTAAAAGAAGACGATGATAAAATAGAACAAAAATATGAAAGAGAGTTATTAAATAAAGAAAAACAAAATTCCCGTTATCAAACCCTGTTGAAGGATAAATATCGTAAAAAACTTAAAGGAAATAAATGGTAAAAAAAAGAGCCCTCTTTCCTGCGAGGGATCGTCATGCCCCTCTTTTACTGAGAGGTCCGTATCCGAGTGCAATCATCAGGCTCAATCTTTAAATAGGCTATAGCTTATAAAAAATTATCTCTGATTGTCCTATTTTAGGAGTACATGAAATGAAAGAATTTCACCAAAAAACAGTTTTACTGATAGTTATTTTAGTTGGATTTGCTTTTATTGCGTTAGGTTTAACACTAGGCCAATTTTTTGAATTAGGGGGATGTCAATATGATGCATGTACTGCAGGACTACCTGGATTTTAAATTATCGGGGGCATCCAGAAACATTATCTTTCTTAAAATCTAAAACAGGCACTCTTTCTTTACCATCGGATAAATAAAGGGCATGATTGTCTTCGACAGTTCCACACATTTTTGCGGTAATCCCATCTTTCTTAAAAATTTGCACTATTTCTTTTGAATTAGCAAAGTCACATGTTGAGACAATTCCAAAACCAGGATACATACATAACCATTGCTCAAGAGATTCATTTTCTTTCATTGGTATTTTTGTTATATCCAAACTCCCCCCCTTATTACTAGCATCGAGTAACATTCCTAGAGTACCCACCATTCCAGGATTTGAAATGTCCTTTGCTGTATGCATTAATTTCTTCTCTGCGATTGTTCTCATAATCCCACAAATTGCTTGTACCTGTTTAGGCGACTTATGAGTAGTAGTATCCCACGCATACCGAAAATTTTCACGAAACTTACCATCTAAATCTACTGCAATAAGTATATCATCCCCCACTTGGGCATTACTTGAAAAAATCACCTCGTCTTTGGGAACAACTCCAAAAATTGCTATAGAAAGTGAATTAAATTCATTATTGGGATGTAAATGCCCTCCTACGATTGGTATACCAAATTTTTCAGATCCTTTAACCATTCCCTTGACTAATAATTTTCCGATAGTTTCATTTTGATAAGCAAGCATATCCAATAGCGCAATTGGAATCCCACCTTTGCAAATTATATCATTGACGTTGACTAACACAGCAAAGTATCCCGCTATTTCAGGATCTGCTTGGATAAGTTTAGACCACATTCCATCCATTGCTAATAGGAAATAATGCGTATATGATACCTCAGAAACCTCTACAATAGCCGAATCCTCACCAAAACTACCAATAATTTCAAGCTGAGGAAACTTATACCTTAAACTTTCTGTAAGAGGTAAAATAAGTTCAGAAATTGGATATTTTCTTGTAATGCCCTCAAATTGAGCAATTGATTTTGCAAGTTCTTTAATATTCAATCTATAACCCTACTATCAAAACTTTAATAGAAACTTGAGGCGTATTTATATAAAATCTTTAATTCCTTGATATTATAGTAAAATCAACTTAATAATAAGTGTTAAAGATGGCACAATGTAAGCTTTGCGAAAAAAGTAACCCTGATTTAAGTCTGCTTTTAGCTCGGCATAAAGAATTAGGCAACATTTATGTTTGTCGGGAATGTTGGACAGCATTATACGATAAAAATTCAATGGTTACTGGTGGTACAGGTTCCTGTGGTCCGTGTAGTTCAAGTGGCCCTTGTGGGTCTTGTTCTAGATAACTTCAATTGATTTTCAATTCCAAATTGAGGCGACCTGCGGCTGAGGTGGTCCTTGGCACCGGACTTCAAATCCGGTATACTTGCGAAGAGTATACAGTTCGATTCTGTCAGGTCGCCGCCAAATACTTATCCTTTGATTTTCGTTATTCTTATTCCTGATGTAGTATTCTTTGGAGTAATATGATTATCCAGCGTTTCCACTTCAAAGTAGCTAGGCCCACTTTCATCGATTCCGGTTCTTGGATTGAACTTTCTTGATCATGATTTAAAAGCATCCCTAAATATGTTTGCATCTCCATTAAGGCAGGATTAAAACTTCCATAGGTGCCTTTGATCATTATCTTATAGAGGCGTTCTCGGCTGTCGGCCAGCATGAAATAAATACGGCGAAATTTTTCACCATATAAGGAATAATAATAGACACGATCAAGCTCTTTTAAAATCGTAATCCCACTACGAAGGTCTTGCAATCGTATCTCATCACAGGCCTTCAGGTTTAATAATACCTCATTCAAACGTTTTTCCACAAGTGCTAAAAATTTTTCGATAACTTGTTCATCATATGACCATACATTAAGAGAGACTTCGCCTAGGTGATTTCCTGTAAGTTTCACAAGAATTTGTTCCGCAGAGGATGTAGTGAGTGTTATTAGTGCTTTTGCATAAAAAGTTTCAGTTTCAGATTCAATAGTTTCTTCCAAGTTGATACAATAACTTCTCGGTGTATTTACCGTATGATATAGAATATCGAATGCAAGCGATGATGGTAGATCCAATTTCAAATTTTTAGTTTTACAAGGGAAATTTTTGATCATATCGTCGTATTCGATTGGATCTTTGATTGTCGTACTATTTCACCAGTTATCGATAATCATTTGACAATTATTATAATTTATCATATAAAATAAACCTTTAATAAGAAAGTATTGAAGGGGATTCACTTTGCTTGTTCCAATGCCTTTTCCAAACGCTGAACTGCCTCTCGAACGTCAGATTCATGACTTCCGATGGCAGTATTGAGACAGAGATAATTATGAGGATAATTATCATAACAAGCGCCCCATTTATCACCTTTTTTATAAGCTCGAGGTCCCGTTACACGTAATTCATAGAGAATCCCACCAATTTTCTTAGGATCTTGATGATCTAAAGTCATAGCACAGGCAATTGGATTAACTACTTGCAAAGTCTGCTCATCATGGATTTGCGCTACTTCTCTCAAAAGTTCTTCTAACAATAATCGATTTTTTTCCTGAATATCTCTTAATTTTTCATAACCTTGAATGCCAAAAGAGAGCAATGCGGATAAAAACTGAATTATTGGTGCTGCTGTTGCTCTTCCAGCATAACATTGACTAATTTCTGCAATAAATGATTCAGAAGGAGCGGCGATTATAGCACCACCGATCGGTGTTAAAAAATTTTTATCCGTGCTCTGAATAATGCCATCCACTCGCCCAGAATCAATTGCTCCTTGAATTTTTTTCATGATTTCTCGACTTTGAACTCCATATGCATTGTTTATAACATGATAAATATCATGTTCCTGTGCAATCTTGGCGATTTCCTTAATATTGTCAGATTCCCGTGGGGGGAAAAAGGTGGTAGTAGAGAGAACACCTATAGTATCTTCATTAATTTTTTTCCTGATTAAATCAGGATCCACTTGGACCGAATCATTGATCAATGTACTCTCAACAATCTGAGGATTAAGTCCTACCAACTCTAATCCTTTTATAGGGGATGTGTGATCAATTCGAGTGCATAGGACATTTCTTCGTTTTAATTTTTTTCTTATAGCTGCAAAGGTGAGCCCAATGCTCATTCCAGTGGAAAGCGGTACTACAATTGCACTCTTAAGGTTCGGCACACCAAATTTCTTTAAAGCCTGCAAGGCAAGGCGATTGGTTATCTGATACATGATTGACGTACCTGGCGCTTTTGGTTGTGGTGCTGAAATTTCACCACTCCTTCCAATTCCATGATTAAATCCATAGGCTAATTTTGATACTAATGGAGACGCGACTCGCGCTTCTCTCTCGCCGATTCGCACCGCCTTCGGATCTTTATCGGTATCCATCCATGTAAATAATTTTAAACATAGTTCAATGGTTTCATCTCTCCACCCTTCCTCTGGGATTTTCCGCTGCTCCCAAAATACTTTGATTGGCTGGAGTATACTCTTTAATATTGTCTCCCCTTTTTTTTCCATATTTGCAGGTATTAAATCTTGAAAATTTATTTTGAGATCTTTCAAAGTTTAACCTTCCTAAGTCTTTTTAAAAATACTTTCTCCCTTTCTTTGGGCGTCTTTGAGAATTTAATTATCAGGTTTGACTTTGTGCCGAAAGATGAGAGGATTTTTCCTTCAATTCCGGTTTCTGTAATGACTCCTGCCCCCATCATCTTTTGAGCACCTTCTCTCGTTTGCACTAATCCCTCTACGATACTTCCCCGCTTATGAATTGGAATTCTAACAATCCCCACTTTTTTTTGC
The DNA here is from genome assembly GCA_013375405.1 of Candidatus Helarchaeota archaeon. The sequence goes on along the minus strand of JABXJU010000029.1, from coordinate 2,963 downwards.
TCACGATAGAATTCAATGTGCTTGGGCGCAGGTTCTATTATTACTCCACTACCAACAATGCGTAATGTGGTAGGTGGAAGATCAAGACGTGAAATAACTATTGGATCTCCACTTTCGACTGCGACCTGTTCATTTAAAACAATATAAGCGAAAAATTTCTGTCCTGGATGTACTTCATTTAAAAGAATATATTTACTTCCATAGGGTTCATATGGATAAATTATGCCCGGAACTGTTGGCATACCTACAGTAACATGAATTTGCATTTTTTGGGTTAAAAGGCCCTTAAATAATTGATTGATCTGCGCTTTAATGTTTATTCTATTTGTTTTAGTCAATGTCTCTGGATGAGTGGCATAACAGCCCCTATAGATTTTTTTCGAGTCTATTCCAGGGATTGCCATCCCGACACGGTCTCCCGCAGATGCTGTAGATAAATTTTCCTTAAAACTTTGAATACTTTTGATTTTCCCGAAGAGGCCTATCGGTGTTATTTCAATTGAATCCCCTACGGCAATTTTTCCTCGGTGAATCGTTCCAGTTAAAACGGTTCCCGCTCCTTTGATTGGGAATGCATGATCTATCGGCATTTTGAATGTTCCTTCAATTTTTCGATTCGGCGGAGTCAAAATGGAATAGACTGCCTCTTTCAATTCTTGCATCCCCTTCCCCGTTTTGGCGGAGGTCGGAATAATCGCCGCATTCTCAAATCTTGTCTTCTTTAATACTTCCCTAATTTGCTTAGTTATTTCTCCTAATTTCTGTTGCTCTACAAGGTCTATCTTGTTGAGGGCAATGACCACATTCACCCCAAAATGCTCAAGAATCAGGATATGTTCCCCGGTTTGGATTTTGGGCCCCTCATCGGCAGCTATAACTAAAATCGCGACATCAATAATATTCGCCGCTGCGACTACGTTGCTGATCAAATCAGCATGTCCCGGCGCATCAACTAAGACCGCGAGGTATTCATTCAGTTCAAATGCCGTGAACCCAATATCAATTGTTATCCCTCGCTCTTGCGCCTGAGGATGTTTATCTAGTCCCGCCGTTGAAATCTTTTCACTCAACTTCGCTGCAATTGCAGTTTTCCCATGATCTATATGCCCAAAAAGCCCTATATGAACCGGTATCTTCAATTTAATTATCCTTTCCTATAAATTAGGTGGGATTTCTGGAGTCTCCGAGGTAGTTTGCTCATCATTCTTCTGTCCGAGAACCGGATTCTTCATCATCGACTCCAATTTAACCTTAATTTAATTCCTATTAAAAATCATCTCTTTCGTATTCCCTTCAAAAAGTAAAAATAGACTATAAATCAGGAATTTCCCCAATAGTATGCATTATAAACCTACCCTAATTTTTATTCCTTTTCAGGACGCAGATATTTAGTCTCCAGACCGTGCCCGATGGAGATGATATTTTCTCGGGTAACCTTTTCCACCTTACTTTTATTAGTAATATCCAATAAAACTCCATCAAGCATCTCCTCATAGGTTAAACCTAAATCCTCATAATGAATCCGTGGCCCCTTGGGAAAGTCGAAACCGTATTTAATCCATTCATTTTTTGTGTTATCATAGACCGGAGGGATGGCTTTCAAGGTTTGACTCGGAAGAACAATCCCTTGGTGGAGCTGCCATGAATAGAATCGCATGTAAATATCGTATATATCATAACTCTGCTTTTTCATTTCTTTAAGATTTGACTTTTCAAAGTGATTTATGTATAACTGTCCTCCCGTTAAAGCATTTGCTAGTCTTTCTATCCACATCGGACGTTCTAACTGAAACATCATATTAAGAATTGGTGGAAGCGGTTGGTAATTGTAGATACAATTTCCAAGCCCATAACGTTCCGCTGCATTCACGCCGTCCCAAATCTCACCCAAAGAATTCCAGTTGGATAGTTCCATCGTGGTATTTGCAACTCCAGCCATAAAAAAGACCGCGATATAATAGGCACTGTGGGACCATTGCGGAGTGCGCTCGTTTCGGATATCAATCAAGATATCTCGAATGCGTCTTGCCACCTCAATATTATCCTTGATCTTCTTCCCTAGGTCTGCAAGGCGTATACCGAGCTTCATATGGCGGCGATTAAAGATATCAGGATTCTCTGACCGCACCAAAAACCATAATCCCTCCTCTTGTGGGATCGATTCCTCCACATGAAGGTTAAAAATGAACAATAAGTCCCTATCATCATCTGATAAGCTTGCAAAACTAATATCCACTGAAGGCCCATAGATCATCGTGGTGCTAAGTGTCTGCATATCCATTCGTATTGGGAGGGTTGGTGGGTAGCCCCAAAAGCTGACTGTTTGCTTCTGCCTTTCTTTTGATATTCCCACTATGTTCTCTTCTTTGGAAGTATTAAAAGCATCATCCAACCGATTTCTAACATTTTTGGAAAAATTATCATCAAATGACATTATATCACTCCGTCGTCCTGCAAATTGCCCCCAATTATCTGATAACCGCAATGCTGTGAACAAATTATCACACAAAGGTATGAATCTCTTCGAGTAATAATGATCCGGAATTTCTCTTAAAACTTCGCCTGGTTTCCGTAACTTTAACTCACTCATTTCATAAATTTCCATCGTTCTCACTCTCACTCTAATATTTAGAATTTTCTAATATATTTGTATAGGTAGTAAAATGATCTTTTTTCAACGTTTATTGCACTTGCTGTGTTTATTATCTCCACGATTTACCTCGCTCGAAAGCAACTGGTTAAATAAATTTATCTCCCTTTTTGCATAAGTTTCATTTTTTTTTTAAATTTAAAAAAAGGTGCTCCCAGCGGGCTTCGGACCCGCGACCTCTGTGGTTCTCATTTTCCAATGTGAGCCCTTTCCAGCTCTCTCAGGAAAACTGTCCGGAATACCATCCAGTCACTGGAACACTCTACAGCATTCTTATAAGGCTTGCCATACCGAGGTTTAGATCGGAAGAGCA
>JABXJU010000219.1 GCA_013375405.1 Candidatus Helarchaeota archaeon | reverse complement strand
ACTTGATTCTTGTATTCTAGTTCGCTATGCTTCATCAAAACTTTCAAGATATTTACTGAATACACTTAAACCCTTGGAAATGCTTCTAATCCTAATTTGTGGACTTATTAATCCAGGAAGCCCTAAATCTCCAATAGCGGCAGGACCCTCTATGGCAGGGTCAAGCATCGCGGATAACCCGCTCTGGATCATATAATAATCTATCTGATAGGACACATCCCCCCTATAAACCCATAAGTTAGAGGGTTGTTTACTCTTTCGCTTCTTTTTTGCAATACGAATTTTTGAATATCTTTGGCAAAAAGCAAGGAACAAAAATTAACATAAGTGCCACTATAATCCCCACTACTAATATTTGGGTATTTTTGAGTTCCTTGGTGCTTCTTGTATCAGAGGTAATACTGGCTTGGTCGTATAATGAATAGACCTCAAAAAAAACGGTTAAAAGTGCCTCATCGTTATCTAATCCAACTGCTCTAATCGTAACATTATGCTTCCCATAACAATACCCATCTAAGGAAATATTAAATTCTTGACCGTCATAAAAAACATTTGAATTTATTAACACCCCATCGATCCAGAAATCATAGCTACCAGAATATTTTCCGGTTATATTAAAAATTATCCTGTTCCCTTTTGATCCGTCTACATAGTCTTCTAAGTGTATTAGGTTAATCATTGTATTTGATAGTGAATAGACTTCGAATATTCCGTTATAGACATCAGTTAGCTCATCAAGACCTCTTGCTTCAATATATATATGATGTAACCCTACTAAATATCCATCTATAGGAATACTAAATGCTTGTCCATTATAAAAGGAAGCGTTTAAAAGAAGTATTCTGTCAATCAATATTTTAAAAGTGTCAGGATATAGCGATGAAATTTTAAAAGTGATATTATGGTTTAAAGTCAAAAACTCGTAATCAGAAAAAGAAATCTGTTCTATAAGCGTTATGGAAGAGGAAAAAACCTCGAATTCTGATTGATATGTGGCTTCTTTTCCATCTAGACTGAATGCTTTAATTAAAACTGAGTGATTACCCATTGAACTCGAAAAGTTATCTAAAGAGATCCAAATCATAACATCATCTAAATAGTCTCCTTGTTTTACAAATTTATTATCAATCCAAATCTCATAGTAATCGGGATAATCCGTGCTTAAAGAGAAGTTTAAAAAATTGCCAGAGGACATAAATTCACAGTTATCGAGTTTAATAATGGTTATTATCGTAATTGAAGTACTAAATACATTAAAAATGGTCTGGTAAGTTGCTTTTTTCCCGTCTATGCATTCTGCGTTGATCTGTACCATATGATTGCCAATAGAATATCCATCAGACGCACATATGATGATCTCATCTGGAACATAAGATCCTTCTTTTACAATTACTCCGTCAATTGAAATATTATAAATACCAACATACATCGACGAAATACTGAAGTTTATGGCATTCCCCATGCTTAAAAAGGAATAACTTGGTATATCATTCACATTGATGACGGTTGTTGAATTGGAATACACGCAAAACTTTTCTGAAGCAGTACCTTCTTTTCCGTCTTCTCCAACAGCCCATATCATTACCGTATGAGTTCCAATCCCATAGCCATCTATAGACACATAGTAATACTGCTCGCTTTCGAACAAAGAAGTATTAACTACTTCGTTATTTACATATACTCTATAAAAATCGGGATACAAAGAACTTATGTTAAATTTAATATAATTACCAATTGTTAAGAACTCGTAATCTTCTAATTCCTCTATATTTACAATGGTATTCGATAAGGAATACACTGAGAAACTCGATTCACAAATGCTTTCTTTCCCGTCCGTTCCATTTGCCCATATCGTAATGTTATACTCTCCTACATAGTACCCGTCAATTGAGATATTAGAGATGTCCCCACCAAAGGAATAAAGACCTTCTGTTTTTAGAGCGTCGTCGATGTATAGCTTAAATGAATCCGGGAAGGATGCATTTATTTTAAAACTGATCTCATTTCCTATCGATTTAAATTCATAATTATCGAGTCGTAATATGGAAATGTGGATAAACGATTCGATAAATACCCAAAATTCCACGGTAGCGTTCGATTCTTTTCCATCTGTGCTATTAGCACTGATTGTTAAAATATGCTTTCCCGCATCGTATCCGTCTATAGATTGTATGATTGAATTTCCACTAGAATAACCCCCCGAAGCAATTAAGCTATTATCTATCATTAGTTTGTATTTGTCAGGATATTCTGAATCAATGCTGAAATTAATTTTGTGCCCGTTAGATCCTAACATATAATTTTCTATAGAATGTATGGTAATAGTGGTCTGTGAATCCGAGTATACCGTAAATGAAGCTGTTATTTCACAATACTTTGAATCGAGGTTAGTAGCATTTATTTTAATTGAGTGGTCGCCTATTTGGTCGGTAAAATTATCCAAAGAATAATCAAAAAATTCGTCCCAGCAGCTAAATGAGTTGCTATGAATGAATGAACCGTCAATCCAAAACTCGTAAGTTCCACTTAAGGAGGAATTTATTGAAAAATTTATAAAATTGCCGTTAGAAAGAAATTTAAAGCTTTCTAAATGTTCTATGTTTATAGTAATTGGGGAATTCGCTAAGACGTTTATATATAACTCGCTTACCCAACCAAAAACTTCTTGACTAATTTTTTGTTTGTTGGTAGAAAGAAAAAATTCTTTTGAATTTTCTGAATAAATATTATTAATCAAGAGATAAATAGAATTTATATCAAAGGTCAGATCAATATCCAACATTTTGAAGATTTTGTAGCTATAGTAGACGTTTTTTATATTGGAATAGTTTAAATTTAGCACCACAAAATTCTTAACCTTTTGCTTATCCAAGTTATTTAAATTTAGAGCTCCTAAAATATAGATCATATAGTAAGTATTTTCGAGAATTTCTTCTAGGTTATCAGTAAAATTCAACACGCAGTAAATTTGCGTGGCATCTTCATATTTATGATTATGAATATACGTGTTAAGAGCATCTAAATCGAGTATATAATCTGTAATATCTCCATATCCTAAATTTTTACTCAAAATTTCAAGAGCTTTGACTGCGTAGTAAGTATAGGTAAAATAAATTGATTTATTTTGAAATTTCGAGCTAAGTCCTTTATAGCTGTTGCCAGGCAAAAACCCCCCGTAATTGCTAAACCCGCTCTCTAGAAATTGAGCATTGATAATGTCATCAAAAAGCAAGCTAAGGTCTTTTTCCAAATGAAAATTGTCTAACTTATTCAATTTATCGAGAGCATTTAACGCGAAAAAAGTGATTATATGAGATGTGCTCAAGTCTATTTCGTTAAAAAAAGCTTTTTGGGATCGAGTATAAAATTCTATGGGAAATGAACGGAAGAATAAGATACTACCAACTTGAGTGGATTGAAATATTTCTTTACAGCAAAGAAAATTATATTCTTCAGTCATTCCAGGAGTAAGGTGATAACAATCTTTTATAAGCCCATAGAAATAAGCTTCATCCAATAAGCTTAATTTATCTAAAAGCGAAAACGATTCGACAAGCGTATTTAATAATTCTACAGTAGTATATGTACAAGGCAGAAGAGCAAAACCATGATCTTCACTGCGATAAAATTCAAGGGAAGATACAATTTTATCCTTATCCGCATTAGAGATAGGAAGGTAGCCCAATGATTCTTGTAGATTACGTATTACTTGAAAGGAATCAATAAGTTCTTGGAAAGGATAACTACGCGAATTATTCCACATTGCCCAATTATTTTTATTATTGAGAATAAAATCTCGTACTCCAATCTCGTCCATTGCGCTGTAGCCCGTAATATTCCCTACATATAGACCAAAAGAAGTGGCTACGATGTCCATGTATCCCGCGGGTACATTAAAATAAGCAAAATCGAAAGATTTTTCGACATCATCATATAATCCATTTAAATATTGGTGAAAATCGGAATCCCTTATATGATTCTCAACATTAAAATGTGTTAGTGTACATAGGCAATAATAGGCCGACTGTAAATTGGGATCAAAAAAAGGAATGCTATCAAGATCCATATCGGCATCGTTGTAGAACCCCCCAAAATGCCTAACATAGGTATTTGTAGATTGGAGACCTAAAATGTAATCGATCAATTCTTGCTTTTCTGTAGGGTATAGACTCCAATCATCTCCTAATATGGCTAATGCCAAGACGGCATAGTAAGTATTATCCATAGTCGAGATCCGAAAATTAGGATGCAGATTAAGAGAATAGGGCTGTCCAATAAACCCACTTGAAGATGGATTGTAACAAGATCTAATGAAACTGATCATTTGAGCATTATCAACAAGATCCAATCTATCCAATAGCTCAAGAGACAAAATAGCATAGCAATTAACTTCTAAAAGAGAAGAGTATGGATACGGATCGTAATAGGGGTCCATATCTAAATATCTCAATGCATAGCAGTCCACAAAAAATTGTGAAGAATCATTATAATTACCCAAAATATAATCTACCACAATATCCTTATCGATAGAATCAATCTTTTCAATTTTTTCTAAAATATAAAGGGCAAAATAAGTAGCTTGCAAAGAAGAGGTATATTGTTGAGGAAAATACCCTAGTTCAGAAAAATTAGTCATTTTTGAAACCATCATATCATCGAGATGATCATAAATGTTTTTAGGAGAAGATGGGTGTAATTCTGGCGAGAAAATGTCTTCGCAAGAATTATAGGTAGCTTTGCTCTCCAAGAAATTTCTAGAAGTTGTTTCTTGTGGGGGAAGTAGGTTCATTAACCAAAAAAGTATCATTCCTATTAATAGAAGTTTTATGCTGTTTCTTATTGTTATCACCTGTCAATCTATCCTTCGAAAAATTCTTTTTTTATTTTTTCTAGACTTTTCGCCTTTTTTTTGAATATTTTTTTAAAAACTTTTTGAAAGAAATCTTTATTTGTAGCAAAATTATAACAGAACTTGGAACTGTGATTAGAATTAAAATTTTTGATTTTTTGAGAATTAAGCGCGTAATTATCAAATTTTGAGCGATATATTTTTATCTCCATTTTCAGCATAAATTTTGATTAAATGGGGGTTGCATACAAATTAAGCTAAATTTATATAAATAAAAAAAAAAATTTGATTCTAAAAAATAATTTTCTGAGGTATCTTGGAGCAATTGTTTTAGTCTTTTCTTATATTTGGCTAGATATGAGCGTGAGCTTTTGCTTAGACAAGGACTAAATTTGAGTATTCTTACAAAATCTCCGTTTGATGCTTTGAGGAGATATTATGAAGTCCAAGAATTAATTGGAATAGGAAGTTTCTACGCATCAAGCGGTTTCACTTTAACAGAACTTGAAATAACAATGATATAGGAGTTGATCAAATTTCAGCATCAATACAACCACTTCTTGGTGTTTTATACCAAGAGTATGGTTTCATCCCTTCGGAATATTCATTGGTATCTTTTGTCGAATTCTGGAGTACTTTAGATAAAATATTGGCGAAAATGAATTAATTTCAGAATACTTGGTCTGGCATAATTCTTTTAAAAAACCAGATAATGTCGAATATGGTGTCCCAAAGCTTATTCTTTTTCCTAATAGAGTTGATTATAGGCCAATCTGCCTTTCTAATTTAAGCCGGACTATTAATAAATTAGGATATCTAAAGCTCTCGTTATTATCCCTTCCTCTGTTAAGGTGTGGAAAAGATCGACATCAAAAGAGCCTAAAAAATGCCATATCTCGTATTGGATGGGTGTTTTGTTCACACTACTGAGGATGAGAGGGATAATTCCTAAGTCAAGGTCATCGGTAATGAGTATGATGTGTTCAGGATGGTTATCAAATGCCGAGTCTATAATATCAAATGAAAATTGGAAGAAGAACTCATCCGGGTTCTCATATAAGACGATTTTATACCCTAATCTTTCCAGCCGTAATTTAGTCAAAAACAGAGGGGAATCCTCATATCCATGATCCAGAGGGCATAAATACATTCGGATCTCATCGATAACATAATAGGAACCTGCTAATCTGTCGTAGAGAGTTCTGAAGAATTCCTCTTCGGTAATATGAATCATCTCCATATAACACAGTTTAAGTCGTTCAAATCCTTCTTTTACCGTTCTATATTCTACATGGATTGAGGCGACTGGAGGTCTCATAGTACATTGCGTTATATCAATTTCTATCTTTAATCACCGAATTATTTCTACCTATTCCCCCAGACAAAGATCTTTCGTTGCACTTTTTCAAAATCTTCAGAAAAGGTCTTAATTTGCTCCTCTTGCTCTGAATTTAGTTTATTACAGGTTAAAATCTGGTCAATCATGTTTTTTACTGCAATATAAATCTTATAATCTACGGTATGAGCTAATGATAAATGTTTTACTAACTCAATCACATGTTCTTGATCTATATTTATCTTAATTTGCATCTTAAGATGCATTAGTGCCATCTTATATAAAGAAAAAAAGCAAAAAAATACATTGTTAAATTAATAAAAGGTAAATTCATTTCGATGGCGATAAATATACCTAAGTATAGAGTAAGCCTGAATATAGTTCTTTTCTTTTAGAATTAAAAATAATTTTATCAGATGTTTGCAGAATTGCTTAGAATTACGTCCTTTCAATTCGTTGAATCTATCACAATCATGAGAGATAGTTTTTTTATGCAAATTAATAAAAATAAAATGTGGCTCCTTTCCTAATCTATGAATTATTGCCCCTATATTCTGATTATTTATAGCATACTTGGAGATATGATAATCCTCTTCTTTAAGTGAAACTGATTTATATAAATCTTTTTTGTCTGTAAAGTGGTTTAATATAGAATTAAATTCCTTGCGATGAGCCTCTTTTAATGTATGAGAAATTTTAGCTTTTCGAAATTGTAATTGCCAATCAAAATAAGAGTGAGGCTTTTCCATAGGATAGATAGCAAATTTTATACCTTTAAGCTATAGGAGTGATATGATTTTTTGTGTCGGATTTGTGTCGGTATTTCCTTTTTTTTATTTATTTAATTATTATAATTGATTCTTAGTAAAATAATTGTTCTTGAGATGATATTGCTATTGCTAACCGTTCATCTAGGAACTCTTTA
>JABXJU010000218.1 GCA_013375405.1 Candidatus Helarchaeota archaeon | reverse complement strand
TCTGAGTAGGCATGAAAGGTGGTCCAACCCCTCCTAGCGCTTCTTATCAATTCACGGCAATTGATTTGGCTCGCAGAGTTTGGCCCCTTTATCTATTCCATATGTCGCCGATCGTCTTCATGTCGCAACAAAAAACTGCTCCACTCTGGGAGTTCCTTTTAGTCATAGCGCCTATCCTCCTTTTGGCTGAGATTTTCTATCGAATTCTAGAGAAAATCAATAAAAAAGTAGGATTTAAAGAGAAGCAAGCGCGTCCTACAGGTGAATCCCACCAAAACCAGTTCTAATTAACTTTATAAAAAATTTAAAATCAAGGGAGGACTGAATTAAAGCCTGTTCGCAATACTCTTTCAATTTCTCGATTAAATTCTACTTTACTATTTTTGACCATCACCAGTAATTTGGAATGATCTCGTTTTGGCTCTGGATACTACGCAATTTTCTCTTTGGGTAAAAAGTAATTATAATCTTCTAACTTTATCATTATCTTCTATCTTTAATTGTAATTATTTTTTTGAAGTCCTCATAATGTTTTTGTACCTTGATTTCGATTTATAAATAGAGAAATCAGATAATTAACTTATGCTATCAAACTTACAAAACAAACCTTATCTATTAAATTAGATTTTAGAGTGAGCTTATGGTGGATAGATATGAAATTTTGGGTTTGAGCTCAATACTTATTTTTGGTTTCACTACTTTTTATCATATTTTTGTTGGAATTCCGGCTGATGCGTTTTACTTGTGTAATTTATCACTTATATTTCTTGGCTTAGGATTGGTAGCACAACACAGATTACTTTTTAGTATTGGAACATTTTTAGTGCTTTTTCCATTAATAACAATTTTTTTTCTGATTATTGGGGTTTTGATTAAGGACCCTTATACTTTGAATCAAGGCCCTTCCTGGATTGTAATTGGTATTAGCACACATATTTTTTCAGTTCTTACTTCAATTCTTGGATACAAAAAAAAATTTCGATATTTTCATCGCAGTTCTTGGTGGATTACCACTTGCCTTATGGTTTCTATTTGGTTTACCACTTTCTTTTTAAACACATCAGAATATAATATCAATTGGACTTTAAATCCGCCTCCTTTACTGGAGTTTATGGGGTTATGGGGATTTGCTATTTTAACCTTGATATTAACGACTAGTTTCTGGTTTATACTAAATTATCGCTATTCAAAACCAAATCAAAATCAGTAAATAAAAGAAAAAGAAATTCATCACACAAAGAAAATTATTTAATATGGTAGCAAATTCTAATGGAGAATAGAATCAAAGCCTGTTCGTAAAACTCTTTCAATTTCTCGGTTGAATTCTTCTTTATTTTTCGCGCTGATAAATCTTTCTTTTATTAAATAAGGCTCATTTAATTTAATTATTATCCGAGCGCAAAAATATTCTTCATCCTGCCATTTCTTGATTTCTATATTGCCGCAAGTCATTATGTTCACCATCTATTTACAGCTTTTTCTCAACTTCAGTATTTTAAAGGTATAAGACATTAAGAAAATTAAATGGCTTTTAAATTAATAGAAGCGAGTGTCATTGTTAAAATATTATGATATTTTTGAGTACGTTCATAGGAGAAATAATCTCTGAATATATATGGTTGAAATATGGTGATATATCCCAATAATATTAATAAATTTGAATTTTTTTGAATTGAGCAATATTAAAAAAAATTAATGAAATTGGTGTTTGATATCAAACTTGAGATCTTTTTTTAATAATCTCAAAATGCCGCTCTACTTGGTCATAATCGCTCTTATAAATATGCAAACTATTGCTGAAATCAACGTATTGGACGAATTCGAGATTCAATCGTTCGGCTAACCACTTCGCAAATTCAGTAAAGCCCAAAATATTCGCGCCAACTGCTTTGTACAAGTCTCGACTGCGCCAATGTGTCTCAAAAACCATATATTTCTGCTCAATAATACGAATCCAAATACGTTGGAGACAGGGCGCACCTGATATTACTAGATCTTTGTGTGGTTCCCATGTAGTGACCTGTAACTTTCGGCTAATCGGTTCTTCTTTTGCTTTTTTTATTAACATTTCAAGTTGATTGATACCATCCTCCACCTTAAATTCCTTTTGTGTAATGCTATCAAAAATTTTTACAAGTGGCTTCTTTTTTTCTTTTAGAAGGGCTAAGTGTTTTGGTTGAACAAGCCCCCAACAAAATAGGCGTTCGTGGTATGTGTAACTCTCAATCCCTTCGAGTACGCGGTGGTCCATATCACCATCAATTAAATCTCGGACATATTGTTTCTCGCGGTACGGCTTCTTTTTATCTGGACCGGTCATGAACATGGTAACACTGATGAAATCTTTGCGAGAAAACCTTGGTTCTTTTAATGGATTTGTGATATTGATTAATACGGAGGCTTCTTTACTAAATTCATCAGAATAATGTTGTTCTATTTCAAGACCGTTATACCACACGGCTTCGACTGCTTTCTCCCAAGCTTCACCGCAGGTTTCAGCCTCGACATATAAAATAGGCAGTTGAGTTACCATTTCTTAACGACCTCTTCCAATGATTTATAGTTTTAAGTGATTTTAAGATCTATAAAAAGTTTATCTTGCTGTGTGTCACGAAATACGCAATGAAAGAGCAATTTTATCGGTATCTTTTCCTTTTTAAGTCGTTATACTCTGATAATTTTAAATTTGAATATTCCTTATCTTTAAAGAATTATTATTAGCATTGAAAGAAAAAATACAATAGGATGAAAAATTTATTCATCTCAATATAAAATTGTAACTTAAACCGCAAATGAAAGGGCCCATAGCGTAGGTGTGTATTTAATTTGTTATTACACAGCGTAGTTGGATAACGCGCAGGCCTTCGGTCTATTTAATACGAATATTCGTATTAAATGTGAAGAAAGCCTGAGGTCCAGGGTTCAAATCCCTGTGGGCCCACTAAAATTTTAAATTTGGAGGAATTCGAAGAAGAAATCATTGATCAAGGCGATATGGCCTAATTCAAATAAAAAAACTATTCACTTTTTCAGGTTCAAAAACCTTTCTTAGCAGATTTCGTTTTTGATGGGGCTGGTCTTTCTTCTTATCTCCCTGTATGAGGAGCAATCTCGTCGTAGGTCTGAGACACCGGCTCCCTTATAAAGGGACCTGAAACCTCGTCCTTTTTTTTGAACCTCGGATCCGCCAATGGGGGGCGCCCAGAGCCGTGGATCCGTTAAAAATGGCCCTATATAAAATAAGGCAATAATGTTTACTCATGGGTTCAAGTGGTATTAGTGGAGACTATAAACCAATATGAAAATAATGGAGTGAACTAGAATGAAAGTAGTTGAATACCGTAAAAAGAAGGAGAAAGAGGAAAGAGAGTATAAAAAGAAAGAGAAAGAGAAAGAGGAGAGAGAGTTTAAAAACAGATACTTCGAAGAGATCCGTAAAAATCCTACAGAGGGGGCACGACGGCTCAGGGAAGCATTGAGAAGAATCAAGGAACAGAAAAAAAGGGGAGAAAAGCAGGAGAAAGAGATAGAATCTTCATCCAAAGAGACGAAAAAGATGATTAAAGAGCAAAAAATGATACATTCAAAAGATGCTAAACGTTTAGAGGAGCGCCTCAGGAAGATTCAGAAAGAAAAATCACAGAAAAAGGAGGCTTCCCCTATAGAAAAAATTGGTACAGCAGTATCCGAGTCCACCAATAAATTCAAAGAATGGCTAAAGGATCGGGAAGGCCTTGAAATTTCTGAAGTCCCCGAGCAAAAAACTCCCGAAATTTCAGAGGAGGCACCAGAGAAGGACTCGAAAGCGACCAAGGAGATGCCTGAGAAGCCCGAGTTACCTCAAAAAGAGGAAATTAAGGAAGAGAATCGGGAAATGCAAAAAAAGTCAAACGAATTTAAGAGAGAGAAAGGGGAGAAGTCTGAACGTAGTGGGAGGCCATTACCCGATGAAAAAATAGAGAAAATTAGGGTATTACGAGAAAAAGGGTATTCACTCAGGGATATCAAGAAAATACTTCCTGATGTATCAAAGTCAACGATTTCTAAATATATTCGAGATATTAAATTGACGGAAAAACAAAAAAAACAATTGGAGAGAAATAATCAGGAAAACAGACTAAAAAATTATAATAAATTTTTTAAAACAAAAGGGGAACAGAAACTGGAAGCAACTAAGGAGTTGCCGGAGAAAAAGAGCCCGAAAATATCTGAGGAAGCTTCTGGATTTAAAGAGAAGGTCGTGTTTAAAGAGTTCTATCAAAAAATTGAAAAGATTGAGATACCTCAAACAGAAGGGACTAAGAAAGAGAATCAGAAAAAACAAGAAAAGTCAAGCAAGATCAAACCAGAAAAAGGGGAGAAGCCTGAACGTAGAGGGAGGCCATTACCCAATGAAAAAATAGAGAAAATTAGGGGATTACGAGGAAAAGGGTATTCATCTAAAGAAATCAAGAAATTGGTTCCTGATATTTCATTTAGTACAATCTCCAAATATATAAAAGATATTAAATTGACGGAAAAACAAAAAGAACGATTACATCAAAAAGAGAAGGAACAGATAAAAAAAAATCTAAGTAAGATTAATCCCAAGCGGAGAGACAATGCGAGGGACAAGTTGGATGCAATTATAAAACAACGACATGGCAAATGGGACCCCACCGAGTATACCAATAAGCGAACGAAGGTGAAGATAAAATGTAGAGAAGGGCACGTTTTCTGGGGGCCCCCATACCACATAACAGGAAAAGAAGGTACATGGTGCCCAGAGTGTAGTGAGGGAAGGAGCGAACGGGTCTGCCGAAGTATTTTTGAAACGATCTTTAAAGATAAATTTCCGAAAGTTCGACCCGATTGGTTGGTTAATGATCGGGGGAATCAAATGGAGCTGGATGGGTATAATCAAAAACTGGCATTAGCCTTCGAATATCAAGGCTTCCAGCATTATCACTTCGTTGAATTTTTCCACGAAACCGAAGGGGACTTTAAGCAACGGGTGGCGGATGATGAAAAGAAGCGAGAACTCTGCGATCAAAATGGTATAACGTTGATTGAGATCCCTTATACAGTTCCATACAAGCAGATGCCAGATTATATATTAACCAAATGCGAGGAGAATAAGATTGAAGTCCCGGAAATCGACAGGGAAATCTATTTTAATAAAATAATAAATGAATCCTATGTAAGCTCAGAAGAAGCTGAAGAACATTTCCAGAGCAGGATCGAGGAATATACACCTGATGAGGTTGAGGAATGAAAGTTGGGAGTTAATCTCTTTTTAAGATAGTTATATATATATATTTCGTAAAATTTATTCCATTTTAGAACCCATCGTCTAAGATATTTTTCAGGCTTTTTTATTTCTTCACAATCTAAGGAACCAACCTTTGACGTGTATGGTTTCTTAAAAAAATAAACTTTATAAAGAATCCTAAATAACCAAATTAGGTTAGAAAAATGACATGGTACGGACCACCTTATGACGGAATTTTAATAGTTGAAGCAATAATTTGGTTTATTTTAACTGGATATGTATTATATTTAGTAGAGAAAACAAAATTAACACATGTTGAAAAATTTCGCAAAAGATTTGCATTAGGAATTGTATTGATACTAGTGTCTTTCTCTACTCTTATTGTCACAAGAGATCTCCTGACTTTACCAGAAGCTATGAACTCTATTTCTCAGGTTGTGGTTGTACTTATTTTAATTTCTGCACAAATAGCCTTTTTAAGTGCGTTATTTGATTTAGATAAATACATTGATTCAATAATTAATATTGGAATGAAAAGGCGTAAATTAATTGTAGCATTATGTGCAATACCCCCACCAATTGTATTTTTCCTATTATCTATCTCAGCAGACATGGAATTTTTAACTTTTATTGTAATCGCTTTTACTCCTTTCATTTATTATATTTTTTACTATATTTGCTTTTTTTGTGTTGTTATAGATCGGGAGATGATATCCCTCAAAATAAGAATGATGTTTTACTTCGCATGGGGATTTGGTTTTGCAACTATGGCTCAATTTCTTCAGGTACAATTCCTGAATCTCTCCGAAGGACTAGTTTTGGTGTTATATGATCTCTTTTATCTTATGATGTTAGTATTCCTAATTGTTGGTTACATTGATTTTAAAAATCGAATAAAACAGATTCAAGAGAATATGTAAGCAACGATTCCAGAGGCAGTTTAAAAAGTTTCAAATGAAAATTAACAGATTTAATTTTGGAGATGCTTAAATACCATTTGGAAGAAAATGAAGGCGTCTTTATTATAATAATTCAAACAAATTCGATAAACAAATTTTAAATAGATTATCTCGTTTTCCTAATCAAGAACTCTCTTAAAAATAGCCCCGCGTAGTTTAGACTGGTAGAGCGCCTGGCTGTAGTTTATCGCATAATTGAGATGGGACTAGCTCCCTACAGTGATATTATGTCAGCAGGGACCAGGATGTCGCTGGTTCGAATCCGGCCGCGGGGATCTTCATCTAAATTGCGCCCGAGAAAAAAAATTTCGATATAAAGGACTTTAATTTGGGCGAAATATTAAAAAGTAGATGAAGATTACTTATACGAGAAATAAGGTGTAATGAGCCATTCATTTCAAATAGGAGCCTCGATGGTGTAGTCCGGCGATCATCAGGGACTGTCACTCCTATAACTCTAAAAAGATTGTAGGGATAAATCCCTGGACCCGGGTCCAAATCCCGGTCGGGGCGCCACCTCTTTTATTTATAAAAGTTAGGTGGGCTCGTAGCTCAGCTAGGCAGAGCGTCGGGCTTTTAAGTCATAAATTGATAAAGAAACCCGATGGTCGCGGGTTCAATTCCCGTCGAGCCCGTCATCTCTTAATCTTGAAGGAGTTAATGAATTTTTATTAGAAACCATCTTACTTAAGAAATTTAGATTGGCCATTCGTGACCTGAAAATCCCCGGTATTTCACAACAAATTTATAAGGAAATTATATTTTTATTATGAAGAAATTGATATCAAGTCGTTTTTTCAGAATTCATTAAAAATAATTAAAATCTACCAAATATAGAAGATTATAAGATAAAAGGAGAAAAGATACTCAGTATAACGTAATTTTAACAAAGTTACAACATGTAAAGATTTATTGGTGTATC
>JABXJU010000464.1 GCA_013375405.1 Candidatus Helarchaeota archaeon | reverse complement strand
CGGATTAAAGAGACAAAAGACCTTGATTCAACCAATGTTTTATCATTTTTATCCCAATACTCAAAAGATCCACTGGTTCATACATTCGTAAACATAATTTCAATGCTATACTTAGTGGTTCCTTATTACGAAGCTTCTGCAGGTGAATTTTTGAGATGTTTATCTTCATTAGCAGCAGATTCTAGTATTGGATACCCTAAAGGGGGGTGTATCTCGATCCCTTCCGCTTATACTAAAGGAATTGAAAAGCATGGAGGGAAAGTAAAAACTAAAACTGCTGTTAATAAAATAGTTGTTGAGGATGAAAAAGTACGGGGCGTTGAACTTGATGGTGGCGAATTAATTACATCAAGTATAATTATTAGTAATGCTGGTATAAAAAGCACTATAAATGATTTAGTTGGCAGAAATAATTTTTCTAAAGATTATTTGAACTTAATTGATAAACTTAAATATACAGTGAGCGCTTTTACTTTAAAAATAGCATTAAAGAAACCCATAACCGAATTAAAGGTGGTTACTTCATTCTCTCTTCAAAATCCCGAAAAAAAGATAAACTCAATCTTAAAAGGTAAAGTTCCGGATGACATTGATTTGTTCATCCCAGTACCATCTAATTTTGATCCTGGATTAGTCCCAAATGGAAGGCAATTAATTATAGCAGGAACACCAGTACCAGAAACGAATTTTGAGAAAAATAAGGAAACTTGGATCAATACTGCAATGAAAAAACTTGATATCATTTTCCCTAAACTTAAAGATAATTTATTATGGTGGGATATTTCCACACCAGAGGATATTGAACTTTTAGGTGGTAAAGAAGCTTCTGTTATAGGAGTAGCACAAAATACTAAACAATCAGGTTTTAATCGCCCTTCTACAAGTCTTCCTATTGAAGGATTGTACATTGTTGGA
>JABXJU010000217.1 GCA_013375405.1 Candidatus Helarchaeota archaeon | reverse complement strand
GTCTGCCGCACCTCCGTCTGCCGCACCTCCATCCGCCGCACCTCCGTCTGCCGCACCTCCAAGCGCCGCACCTCCGTCTGCCGCAGCTCCATGCGCCCCGCCACTAAGAGATGAAATGGGTATAAGAGGAGCTCTATTAGCAGAATTAAAAGAAGTACTTGCTAAAAAAGGAATGCTTATTGAAACAAAAGCGAGGCCAATACCAGCAAGTTTGCAGGCAAAAATTGCAATAGATTTAGCGCAGGCTTATACGCCAGGCCAACCTAGACCAGCTGATATCGGTGTAAGAACAGAAAAAACTATGATTGCTCCACAAATTAATATGGAAGAAATTCTATCTGTTATTTCTGAACAATTCAAAGAAGTAATTACGGGCTTACAAGATGAAGTCAATGTTCTTAAACAAGATTTATCAAAACGAGATAATACTCTTGAAGCAATTGAAAATTGGCTTAAAAATATATCACTACAAAAAATTAAGTTTGTAAGAGAGGTTCCGTCAGAAGATGAAACGAAATATAAACCTACTCAAATCGAACCAACTGAAATTGAAAAACCAAAAGTCAAAGCGTCTATTGAAGGAGTGAAGTCTAAACTAGAACAAATTGTATCTGCAAAAATTGAAAAAGAAGTCGAAAAGCCGAAAATTACTCCTATTTCCCCTATAAAACCAGAAATTCCACCAGTTTCCGAAGAAGTTCCAGAAATGACGTCTATTGAAGATGAATTACGAGTAATTGAAGAATTGGAATTAGAAGCAATTCCAGGAGAGGATATTGAAGAAGAGAAAAGTCTTGAAATCAAATCTAAGATACCTCCTGAAAAAGTAGAAAAGGAATCCAAAAAGATTAATATTTATTTTTTATCCACAATTGGCCCAGGTGAGAAAAGACAAAACTTGTTCATTGATAACAGTAAGAGAATAATGGATATAAAAGAAACCATTGGTGAGATATATGGACTTGCCCCAGCAAACTTTTATTTATCTTCTGGTGGTATTACATTGGAAGAAACTGCATCTCTAAAGGATTATGATATAGATGATAGTGATGAAATCATTATAATCCCTTCAAGTACAGCAGGTTAATTGGTGGGATATTTTTATTTATATGATATCTCAAATTCCATAAAACCAATTCATTTAAAAAATCGTATTATCAATCGCTCGGCGGGTTTAAATATAGATATACTACCAGTCCAATCGGTGAGAAATTCCTGAAAGAGGTCTTCAAATTCGAAAATGAATTGGTCCAATTTGGTATGCAATATTTTAAGATCTTTTGTGGATAAAATTACCGCTGTAGTATATTTTCCATAATTGAGGAGCATTTTGAAATCCTTTTGACTAAGGATCTCGATTCTTTCTTTGCTTTTTGTCATTTCTTGAACTAATGAAATGATTCCAGTAAGTCCTCCTGCAATGAGATCTTGGTCTCCTAATTCTATTTCAATAAATGGGTGATGAATCAGGCAAATTCCATCCATGTGGATAAGGAGTAAATACTGAATACAATCCCGCCATTCCCGCTCTTCTTTAGAAGGGAGCGTTTCTTTGGCATGGAGCACTGAAAAGATTGCAATGAAACAGGTAAACATGATGATTAAAGATATATATGTAGGATCAATCATGATGGTCATCATACTAAATCCGATTCCACTCATAATTCCTAAAAAATAAATACTCCAACTGCGACCAATGTATAAACGAGATTGGGCATCCGGGAGATCAATAAAGGTGACTACAATACAATTTAAAAAAATTCCTATTCCAATTCCTCCAATGATGAAAGTTAATATACATATTTCAGGCGCAACAATTAGACCAAAAAGTGATAAACCCAATCCCAGAAAGATCAAGCTTGAAATCCACAATTCTTTACGTCCTATTCGATCCATTAAGACTCCCGCAGGAATACTTATCACTAGCACCCCCGACATGGCAAAAAGCGTGACAGATTCCACTCCTGATGCAGTATATGCCAGATCCCCTATAATAAGCGCACCTGCATCCATTATTAACTGATGGATCGTCGGGGAAGTACTAACTTGCCAAATTGCAATGCCCAAAATAAATGTGAAAATGAATATTGCTATCAAATAATATATAGAGTCCTTTCTATCAATTGATGTCTCAAAAATACTTTCCTTTTTCTCAGTTTTTACTAGTTGAATTGGAGATTTTTTCCAAAGGAAAAAGCCTAAACTACCTGTAATTAAAAAAATTATACCAAAAAAAAGAAAAAAGAATCGTGCTGGAAAAAGAATTACTATAAATGTGAAACAAATTACTATTATTGCGTAGATAAACATAAACAATCCAAAAGTTTTGCCTCTCTTATAAATAGGAAAAACCGTTTTCAGATAATATTGACTTCCCATGAAGATAGAAACTGCTAAAAAGCCGAAAATTAAACAATTTATTATAAAAAGGACAGTCGAATTTAGGAGCCAAAATACTAAGCAACAAACTCCCACTGGTATATTAAGGATACTAAAGAATAGGGGATTTTGGACTTTTGAAAAGATTTTTCCCCAAAAAATACCACACAAAATTGTACTAATTCCAAAAAATGAAAAGAACATATAATCCAAACTAAGTTCAAGTAGATAATTAAAAAATAAGGACGTAAATATTATCCAGGCTCCTGCATAATATATGATAAAATGGAATGCCATAAAATATGATTCAAATTTAGATTCAGCTACTACTATCTTAGATTCCATGTAGACTCACCCCATAAAAAATATCTGATTTGTTAATCTATTTAACCTTTTTTTTAAAAACTTATTGCCACTAATTGATATCTCAATACCTCGATATTTCATAACTAAATCCCCCATTTTTTTCTGCGAGAGAAAATTCATTGTTTTTAATAACTTTAAAACTGTTTATCTATTATTAACATAAAATTAGTTTAGAAATCAACCAATTTGAAAAACACTGGCTGAAAAAAGGTTATAGAATTACGTGTGTAGTCGATTCTTTATGAAAAAAAGGAATTTGAATTTTTAATTTTTGAGCATTTTTACGATATTCTCCCACGATTTCAAGGTTCGATCAATTGCTTCCTGATCATGAGCCATGCAGCAATACATTCGGGTACCTGCTAAGGGATAAATGCCATTGATAATTAACGCAGCTTGGTATTCATCTGCATATTGACGCCGTAAGTTAATTTGGTTTAAGGCATCTCTATCATCAAGGCGAACTGCAAAGAAGGATGTCGTCTCGTAGTGTATAATAGACTTGAAATTATAGACAAAAAATGGTAGATTTGCCCGTTCATAGATGTCATTCATCCCCTTGGTTATTTTATTAGCGGCATTAGCAGCTTTCTCAGGGGCATTTGTATCTTCCAAAAATTTGATAGTCCAATAGCAAGCAGCCGTTGTAATCGGATTGGCTGCTAAAGTGCCACCCGTATAGGCTTTTTTCTTCACACCTTCGACACCACCAGCGCACACACTCATTACATCCCGTCGCCCTCCAATACCACCTGCCGAGGGATAACCATGTCCAATGATCTTCCCGAATACGGTCAAATCAGGTTTCACATTGAAATAACCTTGCGCACCGCCCATCCCCATTCTAAAGCCTGTAACGACTTCATCGAAAACTAAGAGCGCGCCATATTGATCACAATATTCTCGCACGATTTTATTCCACTCTGGCTTGACTGGATGAGTTCCAGACTCGCCACCAACGGGTTCTAAGACTACTGCAGCCACACCACCTTTATTTTCGGCTTTTTCAAAAGCCCTTCTCAGTTTCTTTTCGCTATTCGGCGGAACCTCGATTGTGTTTTGCCAGCAACCTTTGGGAATTCCGCTGGCTTCGAGGGGTCCGGTACCAGGAATGTGCATTCCATACACAAGTTGATCTGACCACCCATGATAGGATCCCCCAATTTTAATGATTTTCGTTTTATCAGTAAAGACACGAGCGATCCGCAACGCCGCCATGTCTGCTTCCGTTCCAGACTGAAAAAATCGAAACATTTCAATTGATGGTATATGTTTCTGAATCAATTTTATAGCTTTTACTTCATATTCTGAAGTAACGCCATGGGATGGGCCCTTTTCTTTGATTAATTCAATAATTTTATCACGTAAGGGCGGATAATTATGGCCTAAAAGAATGGTCCACCACACATGAGATAATCAATATATTCGTTCCCATCAATATCCCAAACTTTACACCCTTCAGCTTTATCCATAATAATTGGGAAGGGTTTATTCAAACTTAAATTGTGCTCAACCCCGCCAGGAATTAATCTTTTCGCTTCATCAAAAGCCTCTTCCGACCTAGGACATTGATCCCGATATTTTGCAACTACTTCTTTCACTTTCTCTGGAGGCAATCCAATAGCAGGATTTGTTACAATATCTCGCAGTCGTCTGACAATTTCTTCATATTCCATTCTCAAAAACCTCTACGTGACTTTTTTTTATTACCTAATCTAGAAATTTTATGCCATTATCTTTCTTATTTGAGTAGAAAAATGTAATAGCATTTTTATATATTGTGTAAATAATTTTTACACAACTATTACAATTTTTCTAGAAGGTGTAATAATGAGTAAAAAAGTAGAACCGGATGATTATGAAGCCATGGCGATGGCACTTCCCGAAGGCATAGATTTTGAGGAATATGTTATTGCGACCTATTACGGGGAAATAAACGCAAATATGGGGGTAAGTTTAAAAGTAGCACAGGCAATTGCAATCGAGCAAAGCACTGGCACGTGGGTTGCAGTTCCTGGAGAAACTCCTGAAGTACGGAAAAGACACGTTGCCAAAGTTATCTCAATATCGCAACTCCCAGATTATGAATTTGAACGCCCAAGTCCAAAACAAGAACCTTACCGAAAATACGTGCTCCAAGTAGGATTTCCTGCTGAAAATGTCTGGAATCAGATTCCAATACTCTTGACGGCAATTTTCGGCAATATTTCGATGGGCGGTCGGTTGAAAATGATTGATGTGCGATTCCCTAAAAAATGGCTTGCAGAATTTAAAGGTCCAAAATTTGGAATTGAAGGTATCCGTAAGCTTTTAAAAATCCCAGATCGCCCGCTTTTAAATAACATGATCAAACCTTGTGTCTATGATTCACTTGAAATGGGACGCGAGTTATTCTATGAAGCCGCAGTCGGAGGCTGTGATGTTATAAAAGATGATGAGCTATTAGCTAACCAAGCGTTCAACCCCATCCGCGAACGAATTCCTGCCTATATGGAAATGGTTGATCGGGCAAAATCCGAAAAAGGTGAAGATACACTTTTCACGGTAAATATCACCGATAAAATGCCGGATATGCTAGAAAATGCTGATAAAGCGATGGAATGGGGTGCCAATGCTCTGATGGTCAATTATCCTGTAGTCGGATTTTCGACGCTTCGCGCTATTTGCGAAGATCCTAGTATTAAAGTTCCCGTTCTCGGCCATATGGATTTCGCAGGCACCATGTATATGGCCCCCCAATACGGAGTTAGCTCGCACTTAATTTTAGCCAAACTTCCTCGCATCGCAGGTGCTGATATCCTTGTACATCCTGCCCCCTACGGAAAAGCTACCGTTCTCCATGATAAGTTCGAACGAGTTGCCCACACGATGCGAATGCCCATGTATAACATAAAGCCGATGTTCCCCATGCCCTCCGGTGGTATCACTGTTGGTATGGTTGATAAATGTATAAATGCCTTAGGCCCAGATATTGTGATTGGCTCCGGTGGTGGCATCCATGCCCATCCAGATGGCCCCATCTCAGGTGCGAAAGCATTCCGCCAAGCAATTGACGCCGTCATGCAAGGTATCAAAATCAAAGACCACGCTAAAGACCACAAAGAACTCGGGGTCGCCCTTGGGACTTGGGGCACCGGTAAAATCGAAATGGGTAAAAAATATTAAATTGCATATTCTTTAAATTCAACTTTTTTTTCTTTTTTTCTCCTTCATTATTGCCATACCCAACTCTAATACTCTGTTAAAAGGCTCCTCTCCGTCTTCTCTCACTTCTAAAGTTATGGCTTCCTCGGGACAATTACTAGCACATAGTCCACACCCGAGACATTTATTTCTATTCACAATGGCTACATCTTCTAAAATTATTGCTCCAACTGGACATCGATCGATACAGGTTCCACAACCACTACATTTCTCTTGATCTATGATAGATTCGAACAGAGCATTCAAGTATTTCTGTTTATCATAGCCCATCTTTGTTATACCCTTCATGGATATGCAACAGCAAGGACAACAATTACAAATATTGGATAGATGCTTCGAATTTACACCAGCATGAACCAATCCTGCTTTATCAGTTTCCTCGATGATTCGGATCGCCTCCTCTGGGGTAATTTCTCGCCCCCAACCATTTTCGATATAAAATTCCGCGGCAGCTCCGAAGCTTAGACACGTTTCCATTGGATAATCACACCCTTCTCCGTTTAATTGAGACTCTTTCCGGCAAACGCACTCTGTAACGGCGATTCTTCTGGCATTCTTAATACTTTCTTTGAGCTTGTGATATGGATAGAGTACAGTATTAGCTTGTATGGTCTCATCGACTGGTAGAACCTTAAATCCAGGGACACCACTTGCTCCAATTTCATCAAGTTGTGCGGTATCATAGTATTCTTTGAATAGCTTCGCAAGTTCCTTATCTATCTTTTTAACGGAGTATTCGTATAAGCCTATCATAAACGGCGCTGAATTGTATAAGGTTTTACCCTTTCGGCGTACTCGGAAGATAAGTCCCTTTTTTGACATTTCATTTAATTTTTTTTCCATATCTTTAATATCCATTTTCGCCCGCTTCGCGATCTTCGCCGCTGTTTCAGGAATTGGATTTAATAACACAGTTATTCTTGCCTCTTCTTCTGTAAATAGTCGTTTCAGGATCTTTATTTCAATTTTGGATGCTGTTTCAGGAAACCCTATTGGGAATCTATCTAAAAACTCTCTTAATTTTACGTAAGAATCCTCTGACATTATCCTTAGCACCCTATCGATTATTTAAAAATTTAAACCAACTATTTTGAATCAACATATTAATAACAATTAAGTCTAGTCTTACATAACTTCTTTAATTTAAATTCTATAAGATTCAAGAGAGAGAATATTATGGAAGAAAAAGATGAAATCTGGGAAAAAGTAAAAAGAGATTTTACAAATGATCCTGCAC
>JABXJU010000463.1 GCA_013375405.1 Candidatus Helarchaeota archaeon | reverse complement strand
GAGAAAGAATCATACTCAGCGTCTATGCCTGATTGGATGAAAAAATCATAGATATAATCTCCGGCTAACTCACAATTAGAGGTAGAGGCAAATCTTGTCTGAAAGTCCTGCAGACTTTGAATGTAGTCTGTCAAATTTTGCTTTGAGACTTGATTAACTATATCTAAAATAACAGGATCGATTGCAAATCTTGAAGGAAGCTTTATCGTTGGGTGAAGACTTTCAACTGAAACTAAGGATCGTTTTTTAGAAGAATGGAGAGCCTCGCTGGGCAAACGTTTTATCTGAAAATGAGCCGGCAAAATCTCTCTTGCTTCCTTATTATCGGACCAGAAAAGAGCCAAGTTTTCCTCAATAAGTCCTGCATTTCCATAATATTTTAAACTCTCCGCTTTTAAAGCAGAAGGACAATAGACCAGATAATAATTTTTGTCCTTTATATCATCATCAAGATGCTCAAACTTGAATCCTGCCGGAGGAAGATTCACAGAGAATCCTGATCTTACATGAGCAATAAAACAAGTCTTTAGTTCCTGAACTATCTTAATCTGGGGAGAATAGAGAATTTCAATACGTGCATCTCTCTGCTTGTAAATTTTTATCAATTCAGTTCTAGCTGATCGAGAGAAAAGATTCTTAGCTCTAGACCTTGAGGGGATTTCTGCTTCTGGATGAAAACTATCAACCGAAGCTGAGAATCTTTTCTTAAAAGAACGGAGGGGCTCATCAGTTTTATCAGATTGTGGAAAGAGATTGTGAATAAAGAATAAAAAGACAAAAATCGATAGCAACTTAAATAATTTAGAACTTTTATGTCTCATTTATTTCTCCCAAAAATGAAAAAAGATTGCCGTCATAAAAATCTCTATGGGCTATTTCCTGCACCTCTCTATTTTAATGATACATTTAGTTTCTGGCAA
>JABXJU010000462.1 GCA_013375405.1 Candidatus Helarchaeota archaeon | reverse complement strand
AAGATTTGGCTATTTTGCAGCTACATTAATTTGGGTTGTTCCACTAAAAGTATTTTGGAAAAATGACCTTATTTATATTAAACTCAAGGAAGGTCTTAACAAATATTTCACTAACTGGAATGTCAATGTTACTTTAACCATTCATGAAAAAGGAGAGTGATCTAATGCCAGAGGCAACTTTTATCATTCGAGGATCCATTGAAGACTTCACCAGGCTTGACAATCTTTATAAGTCATTAAAGCGTGAAGGCAATAAACTTCTTGAAACATGGACAATAGATGTTGAAGTCAAATACAGTGAAAAGAAAGGAGAGAAACCTGAATAATCATGCCAGGTAAATTTAATTATGAACTTCGTTACCAATATCCACATCTTATCGGTGAGGATACTGAAGTATGGGAGAGATTTGTTTCTAAATTTCCTAAGAAATTTGACTCAGTCGACTATGACATCAAAGTCGGACTTGGTGCCGACACTTCTCCTATACCTGATGAAAGTGATAAAAAATATTGGGCAACACTCACAAAAAAACGAATAGATGTTATTGGTTTTAAAAACGATTTTGTTACTATTGTAGAGGTTAAAAAAAGAGCTACTCTTTTTACTCTTGGCCAAATACTCGGGTACCGCTTTTTATATTTAAAGGAACATCCTGAATTACATGTGGTAAAAACTTTAATTGTCTGTGATACAATTTCCCAGGATGATATTGATGTCCTCAATCACTATGGTATAGATTTTATCATAGTCTAACCTCAGTCAAAATCGGGTGCGTGCAAGGTTTGTCATTAGTGCGTGCAATCAAATAACCCTTATTGTATATCGCAGAAGTTCAATAAGTGTTAAGCACACCTATTGAACTACTGCTCATCATCATCGCTTTCCCTCCCCCAGCCATTCCATCCCCACTTACTTTTTAATCTC
>JABXJU010000216.1 GCA_013375405.1 Candidatus Helarchaeota archaeon | reverse complement strand
TGGTAAGCTTTTAATTGATTGATTTCATAAAATGTGATAATTCTAATTATTACATTTTTTTATTACTTGATGAAAACAAGCCGATGCTAATTTTTAAAGATTATCTATTTTACTGAGCTAACTCAGTAGAGGCGAAGAAACAAGAGGAAAATTCAGGAGGAATGCAAGGGTTTAAAATGCAGAGGGTGGGATTCGAACCCACGGAAACAGGTCCAAACGACTCGTCGTTTCAATCTCCTTCGAGACTGGATCTTAAGTCCAGCGCCGTTTGGCTGATAAACTGACCCACGTTCCAGTTTCCGTTTACCAGGCTTGGCTACCCCTGCCCAATAGCTTACTCTACCAGTGCATTTTAATCGTGGGCCCCTATAAGTGCCGTTCACCTCATGAAGGTTATCTTCTATGATGGGGTGGGCTTTGATCCCACGATCTCCGGATTTCACAGGCCGTTAAATTGCATTAATGTTCTTACCTTATGAGTCCGGCGCTGTGGTCATTCCATCATCATAGTTACAATTGTAACCAGGCGTTACCAGCACGGGCGTCCCAGTCCGCGCCTTGAGCGACCCCGGCGTGCTTCTTCTCGCTTAATCTTCTGCATGAAGATTGTATATATCCAATGGGCACAATACTTTTTATTGTTTTGCTATTAAGTCAATAAAGATTAAATATTTTTAAATATTGTAGTACTCAGACTTTTCAACTGATATGCCTCCGTAGCTCAGTTGGTAGAGCGACAGACTTGTAATCTGTTGGTCGTGGGTTCAAGTCCCACCGGGGGCTCCAAAATCCCCTCTAAAACTCCATTTCAGGGATTTTCTGCGATTTATTCCCCCTTATTTCCGTCCAATATCCCCCCAGCGACTTCAGAATGCTCCATCGAAACTACTTTTTTTGTGTTTAACTGCCTGAAACACTATATTCTCTTACGATTTGTTCCGAGGGTTTTTCCCACACGAGTTTTTTGAGATCTTATTTTCTATTACTTTCAGTAACTCCTAATATTTTATCACAATGGGGGCAGAAGAACATTCTCACCGGATTCCAGACTCTAATTTTTTCGACTTCAGGAATCATCTGCTTTAAATGAACTTCTTTCTCACAATAAGGACATATTGGCATCTTGTTACACCTCTTCTTTATTTATAATGTTATAAAATGATTATTTTTAATGGTATTTTAATATGATATATCTAATAGGATGTAAAAATTTTCGAGGACCAAGCTTTAGAGGACTTCTTAAGATATTTCTTGACTTCTTAATATTGCTAGATCTTATCCAAATCCCTCAAAACTTCCTCCGCAAGCCGTCTTTGTGTTTTTTCTTCTATCAGCTTCTTTTTAGGCGCAACCTTTTTTTCCCGTACTATAAAAGGAGTGAAGAGAATACGTATAAAATCATTTACATTCTTACGAAATGTTTTCGTTGGGGGAAGGACAAGGGCTATGTACGATATACCCGGAATGTTCGCAGACCCTCCCTTAAAAGCTATTGATTTGACCGGGCGGACAACCACCATATGGTCTTGATAGTTCAAGATAAGTTCGAAAAACTGCGGATACACTTTGATCGCATGAATTAGTGTTAATCTTAGGGATTCTAAATCCACCGAAAGATTTGGCGCCTCTTCTTTATACGCAATGGTCGCATCCTCCGATAACAGATATATCCCGTCAAATTTGCCCCTATTCACAAATAATTCCAAGTGCGCTAATATCGATATCTTTTTATCATCATTAATAGCGGAGAAATCTTCCTTTTTTTGGGGTTCCATCTTGTTTTCCCATAATTTTTTCTATCTTGTAGGTGGGCGGGATGGGATTATCGAACCCACATCCTTTGGAGGGTTTTTCGAACCCACGACCTCTGGGTCCCAAACCCAGAATCATAGCCAGACTAGACTACCCGCCCATAAGAGCTAGGATGGGGCTGAGGGGATTTTCAAATCGCCGATCCTCCGGCAGATTTCTTGAACCCCTGAATACTACCAGAAATGAACATTTATGTTACATTTCCCTGGGTCTCACCAGGAATCGCTCCAAAAGTTCGTCATCCTTTCGTCAGCAGACCCTATTTTATAGATCCTTCTGGAGCCCAGCATCATACCTGGCTAGATTACAGCCCCATGTTGAAATGTATATCTATGGAATTGTATTTTTCAAAGTATTTATAGTATCCTCTGCTTGGTTCGATGAGATGGAATATAAAAGTTTGGAGGGGAAAGGTGGATTAGATTTGTCAGCATGAGATCCACTCTGCCGTGTTCGGGATGAGAACGGGTATTACCTCTCAGCTATGACCGAGCCGAAGTTCAGCTTTACGACCTTTCCGTAGACTCTCGTACTACAGTACCAATCGCAACGTGTGAGAGCTTGATTCGGCGTGAATCTCAACTCAAATCTAATCCTATCCTAAGAAGGTGTTATTATTTTAAAAAAGTTTTGTAAAGGTTAAAATTAACATTGGACAAAGTTAAGACAGACTGAGATTGAAAAATCAATAAATCATCATATTTATACTCAAATAACGAACTCTTACCACCTCCAATAAGAATTGTATTGATTAGTAAGTTTAAATAGGATTAATTTTACTATTCGTTATAGTCTGTGCAAAGTAAATAAAATTGCCAAAATTTTTTAATAGATAGGTAAGTTTATTCCTTTAACCTAGAATAAATTTAGCAAATGACTAGGAATCGAAACCTTCAGTTTCCTAGATATCTATTCTTCTAAAGAAGAACGGTTTCGATTAAAATATTTCAAGTTATTCGATGTGATATGAAACATGCAACCGTATAATGAATTCTCTTGGATATTTCAGATAATATTTCTTGTGTTCTTTTTTGTTATTTTCTTTTATAACCAGCGAATGCAATTGTGGATGATGCAGAAACAAGTAGAACGGGCGATGTACGAGCTAGAGCGAATGAACAATGAAGGAAAGGAAATTCTTGTAAAATTAGTAAATGAAAGAGGAAAACCGAAAGAGGATCCTCGTCCAATGCTGAATTCCCTATTGGACTTTTTTACGATAATGCCTGTTAATATAGACCCTGGAGGCATAGTTAATCGTCTTGAACATATTCTAGATATCAGAAAATCGAGATGGGAAGGGCATGTGAAACAATTTGCCCCTGCTGCCTCACGAGATGAAGCCGCTGATATCGAAGGAACAGTCGAAGCGGCAAGTTCAGTTAATATGATTTATAAAATCATCCGGCATTATCTGTTACTTGGAAAGAAAACGAAGAGTCTCATCTTAATTATGCAACTTCAGATGCAACTTCCACTAATCATGCAACTGGCGAAAGCAATTTTTAAAGCCTTGAAAGCCTTTAGCGAGGGCAAACCAATCGGTGATGGAATTGGACCGTTTGTTGTTTCCACTCTCATTCATGAATATAGAGATAAATCTCCTCCAAAAATTATAAAGGAATATACAAAAGATATAACTCTAACTGAAATGGAAATCGAGGGCCGAAACGTCTTTCTTATTCGAGCAACTGGCCCTGGGGCTCGCGTTGGAAAACCTGGAAAAGCCATTGAGAAGCTAGTTGAAGAGAAAAAAGGAACTATTGCACGCCTCATCATGATTGATGCCGGATTGAAACTTGAGGGTGAAAAGACTGGAACCATCATTGAGGGCGTCGGAGCGGTTATTGGCGGCCCCGGAGTTGAAAAATACAAAATAGAGGAGTCCGCTGGTGTGAAATATGAACTGCCCATGGATGGCATTGTCATTGAAGAGGCTCAGGAGGATGCCCTGGGTGCGATGACAAAAGACCTGGTGAATAGTATCCCAAAAGCAATAAAGAAAATTAAAACAGCAATTACCACCCGGACCTCTGAAGGTGATAATATCATTATAGCAGGCGTTGGAAATTGTTGTGGAATAGGTGAGTAAGGAGAGAAAGGTTATGTCCGAACAAAAATACACAACTAGTGCCAGATTTCTTAAATTCTTCGCTTATATCTTAATGGGCACGGGATTGATTTTTACTATGCTTGCTATGTCTTCATTTTTCATGGGACTCTCACTTGATTTCCTCGAACCTATATATATGCTTTTGATTGGCCTTTTGCTTCTTTTCGCTGGCGTCCCTTTACTTGCCGTTGCCCAGCAAGGCATTATTAAACAAGAATTTGACACCCTCTCTATCATTAAATGCACTGGTCTTCCTGATTGCAAATTTGTCCGCGCAAAGAAATTTGAACGGGGTGAATATATCTTTCAAGAACTTGAAGATAAATGTGAAAAATGCAATAGCCCCCTGTATATTGCTGCCATTTTTGAAGTAGATAAAACACCTCCCAAGCAAAAGCAAGAAGAAGCGAAAAAGGATCAGGAATCACAAAAAAAAGACGAACTTCCAACACCAAAAATCATAGACACTCTATAAATTTCCATAATCCACTAATTTTTTATTATTTTTTCAAATTACAAGGGGATAGTTATGTTAGGTATCGTTGGGGTCGCAGGCACTTTTGGGCCTCTCCATAAGGGGCATAAAATCCTTTTACGGAAGGCTTTTGAAGTCGGGGAACACGTTCTTGTTGCTCTGACAACGGAATCTATGCTTCAACGAAAGGAAGTTAAAGGAAAAATTCCTCCCTATGAAATAAGAAAACACAATCTTGAACAATTTTTAAACGGAGAAGGCTACCAGGGGCGATATAAGATTATTCCGCTTGAGGATCCATATGGAGTTGCTATTACCTTAAGAGAGCAGGAAGGGATTGTTGTAAGTGAAGACACGGTGAAGGGTGCGGAACAAATTAATCAAATCCGACAAAAAAAGGGAATGAAACCGCTTGAAATTGTTACTATTAAACTGATACATGCGCAAGATGGAAACCCCATATCTTCTACGAGAATTCGCAAAAACGAGATTGATCCAAACGGCAATCTCGCTAAATAATAACTTATTTTCGAAAAAAAAGGTATAAAAACCGAAGTTTGAATATAAATTAAAGTTTATCGAGGAAGGGTTGAACCGATGTGGATTGTGTTTCCAACCCCATCTCTAAAGGGGATATACCAAGTGCAATCGCGAGTAATTGAGTATAGAAAACTACAGGGATATTGAAATTTGTCCCATGAGCTTTATTGAGTTCTTGTTGCCCAACGTCAAACTGGAAATGGCAAAATGCACAAGGGGTTGTGATAATATCAACGCCGGCCTCCTGCATATTCTGTACTTTCTCGCTTGTGAAATCCAGTGCGACATCTTTGATATATGCACGGACTCCGCCTCCTGCACCACAACACATGTTTCGATCCTTATACATCACTGATTCTGCTCCCAGGATATTAATAAAATCATCCAGCACTCTGGGACGTTCTGAGGAGCCTTGTCCCCGCACTTTACTTGGTTTCAGGAAGTGGCACCCATAATGAATACCAACTCGTAGTCCTGTAAGCGGCTTGACAACTGCATCTCGAACCGTATCAAATCCGATCTCATCTCGTAAGACTTCGATTGTATGCTTTACTTTCACAGTTCCTTGATATTCATGTCCTGTGGCTTCCTTGAGAATTTTGTTTACACGTTCCTTCAGGTCTGGATTCTCATGAAGTAAATGGTTTGTCTCTTGCAACGAACCATAACATCCGTTGCAAGTCATTGAGATGTTGTTACCTTGCTGTTCGGCAATCAGAAGATTTCGCGCAGCCACCGTTGCCCATGTGAAAAGATCAAAGCTTCCGAAAACTCCCGGCGCCGGGCAACAACTTGCTCCCTTTAACTCCACTAATTCAACACCAAGTATTTTAAAGGCTTCGATAGTGGCGTGTTCAATCCCTGGATAACGGTTTGGGGTCAGACAACCTAAAAAATAAGCATATTTCTTATCTTCTACTGCGGTCATTTTTCTTGCGCCTTCTCCCATTGTTTTTTCCATACATCTTTAAACCCTGTTTTCTCACAAATGATATTAACTTCCTTCAAACCCTCGGGGTAGGAATGTACTGTTGGGGGTAATTCCCCTAATCCCAACTTCTTACGAAGCTCCTTCGTGGGATCATTGACGGGAACTGCATGTCCAAACTTGAATAATAATGAGCAAACAAATAGATGATTTTTTTTCGCATATCCCTCTTTAAACGCTAAATTCCGAATTACACGAAGCACATCAGTCGTGCTAATCGCTCGGGGGCATCTCTCTTGACAGGTATAGCAGGTTGTGCAGCACCAGAGATCATCAGAATCAAGGACTTCTTCCTTTAATCCCAATAAAGCTTTCTGAAAAAGAGTTTTGATTCTCCAAGCTGTTCGACGCCCAGAAGGACACCCACCCACACATGTTCCACATTGAATACATGTCCTTATCTTATCAATATCTGGAAGTGTCTTCTCACCTATCTCCACAATTTCATCTTGAAACTCTGTATCTCGAACACGCACGACTTTCGTTTTATCAAGTGCCATATCCATCACATAACTTAATTTTAATTGATAAAGAATATCTTACTTCCAACACAACATTCCGAAATCGTAATTTATATTTTTGGATAATCATTAATTCTGCAAAGTATTAACATTCCCACAATATCTGCAAGCGAAATGTTTCAGTTACGCAGGGACGCTTTAAATTAATTACACGAAATGGACGATGATATATCCTCTACATTCGGAGACGGCTGATGGCCTAGAGAAGGAAAAGCCCATAGAGTCCCCACATGGTGAAGCCGATCAAAATCGGATTAAGCAAATTATCCGAGACCGGCAAGGGCTTTGGAGTATAATAATCGATTAAAAAAAAGACGGGGACTGCTGCTGCATTTAGTACTAGTCCTATTACGACCCCTCTCCCAATTGTTCCAACATATCCTATATATGCAGGTGTGAATGCGAGCGCGATGAATCCGATGAATCCGAAAACAAATGAGGCCACCATACCGGCAATACTGCCTTCCCAAGTCTTCTTGGAAACGCTAGGCCGAATTTTACGTTTTCCTCTTGTTACACCCACAATTGTTGCCGTAGCATCACCTAAAGCACTGATTGCAATTACTGCCATTGCAATCGGCGGCGGGAATACTAAAATAGCGAATAACATGCCGGCAATTAGGTAAATATGTGGGCCTAATGAATCTTTTTCTTTTTCTCTGTATAGGTTCGACAATATTCTTGCAGGAAAATACCGAGGAGCTTTGAGCCGGATTAAATCGAGAAGTAAAACAAACTCAAAGACCACGGTAACCCCAAACATGGTTATAAGTTGTCCTCCAT
>JABXJU010000215.1 GCA_013375405.1 Candidatus Helarchaeota archaeon | reverse complement strand
GGTGGGGGAGCCGCTCCACCGGGCGCAACTGGTTGCATCGACGGCCTTTTTGGGGGACCGCCTGGAGGGGGAGGAGCTCCACTAGGTGCGCTGGGTGGTCCCATCAGTGGCTTTTTTGGGGGCGCACCTGGAGGTCCAGGAACTTTGGGAGGTGGCCCTCCACCCACGCCGCCAGCAGGCAAGTCTTTAGGTAGGCCCGCGGGTGGACCTAAGGGTGCTGCAGCAGGTTTTCTTATAGCTTCGAATTTCTCTTCTGGCATTGCAAGCGCTGGGGCCTCTTTAAATTCCTCTCGCTTCTTCCCTGCTTTCTTTTTCTCCTTCGCTTTTGCTGGAACTTTTTTACCTACGGATACTGCAGGAATACTGGGTCGTACAGCATAAAGTGCATTTTGTAAACCCTTTAATTCATCCGAGATTTCTTTCAGCAATAGTTCCTTAGGAAGGCCTGCCCTCGGCTTTTCCGTCTTTTCAACGCGTTCTACAGTTCGCTCGAATTCAGAGGTCAACTTAGTTTTATCCTCTTTCTTAACTCGACGAGGTTTTGTTCCAGTAAGAAGAGAATATAATTGTGAAGTTTCCAATTGTTTTTCTAACGAATATTTCGTTTTTTTACTAAGCTTTTGTTTCCTTTCACCTAAGTATTTCGTGATTGAATTAATTAGAGAGAGACACTTCATTATCGCTTGTTGATCATTTGCCTGTTCAGCCAATTCTATGGCTATATTAAGGTATTTCAGAGCAAGTGCGTAATGCCCTGCTTCTTTTGCCTTTTCAGCCAATTGTATGAGTTTTTCTATTTTATCTTTCAAATTCAAACCCTCAATTGTGAAATTTTAATTAGTAGGTGGAATTTATTTTTTAAGTCTAGTGACTTTATTTTGTATATCCTTAATTTTAAATGTATTAGGATCGAAGGATGGTTTTCTAATGAAATATTCAGTTTCAAATTGGATATATGGTAGCGAATCCATTGAAAAAACAGTCGAGCGATTAGTAAAATATGGGTATGATGGCATTGAAATCAAGGGAGAACCCAGTGACTATGATGTTAAGAAGTTGAATGACCTCTTTTCAAGTAATAATCTAGAAGTTAGTACCGTTTGTGGAATGTGGCCATGGGATGATTCAGACCATATGAAGACGCGAGATTTGGCGAATCCAGATCCAAAAGTTCGGGAGCTGGGCATAAAATATGGGGAGAGTGCTTTAGAATTTGGCAATAAACTTGGTGCGAAAACTTTCATTTGTGTGGTGGGAGGATGTGGAAAAGTTAAACAACTTCATAAAAAAGAATGGGACTATGGAATAGAGTCAGTCAAAAAGCTCGCAAAAACTGCCATTGATAATGGGATCACGATCGCAATTGAACCAATTAACAGATATGAACTATTTTTGCTTAATAACGTTCATGATGGGTTAAAATTTGTTCAGGAAGTAAATTCTGAAGGTGTCAAACTCATGCTAGACACTTTTCACATGAATATCGAAGAAGCAGATCCGCCAGCTTCAATTCGAATTGCTGGAAAGCAATTGATTCACCTTCATGTAGGCGATAGTAATCGACAATCCGTTGGCCGTGGACATACAGATTTCAAAGGCATTATGCGGTCGTTAAAAGAAATTGAGTTTAAAGGATATCTGGCTATGGAACCTCTTCCCCCTACTGGAGCCGATGTCTATGATTTAAGCCAGTTAGATCCAACAGTTTTGGATCTTTACGCGCAAGAATGCATTGATCAATTGAGATATTTTGAAAAAGTAGTCTGAAATCTATTTTCCGAGAAAAAAAAGGAATTTTTTAAGAGCTGTCGTCCCTACTTTTACGAAAAAGCTGTTTTAATTCCTGAACTAATGCCGCACGTGGAGGCAGGGTGGGCTTCTCCATACCCTCTAGAGGTTTTTCTTTAAGAACTTCTATCGCTTCACCTTTGGATATAATGCTTATTAGGTGACGATTCTGAGCTTCAAGGTTATCTATTCGATTTTCAAGATTTTGGAATTTATTCTCTGTGAGATAGGAAAATCCAATGAAATTGTCATATATTAGCTCGAGACTTTTTAGGAGTGTTGGGGAGCCTTCCTCTTGTTTAGCCATAGAAAATAGATTAGACAGGGATTTTGCTATATTACTACTCGTGAGTACGGCATTATAGATAGATGATTGAAAGGTACGATATTGAAATTCGCGACTGGAAAATATTTCTTCAACCATCTTCTCCAAATTTTCTAAGTCATCCTGGATCCCTTCGATAATTTGCGGATCTGCTTTATGAAGAAAAATAAAACATTCAGGGTATTCCTCGAAAGTCTCTAAAATTTCAAGTATTTTAACGAGATATTGCTTAGATTCATCATATTTTTCTTTATCTTGAACGTCGATTACATAAATAAGGATGTTAACTCCAACAAAATACTTTTCGGGATTTTTTATATAATCATCCCGATAGCGTACCTGCCCGCCCATATCCCAAATCGCAAACGTGACATTCTCCGACGTCATTTGCGCTATATTCATTGAAATCGTAGGTTTTAAATTGGAAATCTCGAATCTTTTTGTCAATACATTCAATAAAGCCGTTTTTCCGGCGTTTTCCAATCCAGCCAACAGGATTTTCATGTTAAAGACGAGATCGGCTGTGCCTTTAACTAACTTAGAAATGTAATTTGCTATGGCTTGCCATTTCTCTAATGCAATATCATCAATATCTAGAATTTTTAATAGGTGGATATTGGAGCTTGTCAACACTTTATTGGCAAAATCGAAAATTGTTTTTACACTAAGTGTATTTACAAGTATCTTTTGCTTTTCTGGGGGTATGTCCTTAATGTGTTTAATAGGTAATTTCAAAACTTCTTCAGTTTCTTCTAAATCAGCGGGTACATCCTTTAGGAATTTTTGAATATCTTCCGGAATCATTTTGTCATTCACCCTTTCATCAGTATTCATAGGAAAATGAATTAAATAAAATATTATTGTATGAATTTTTAATTGTTTCTGATGGATTATGATTCCTTCGCGAGCTCTTCATCTAAATTAATAATAAATTGAAGAATAATTTCAGCCACATCGCCGATAATTTTTTTATTGATGCAGGTATACGTGTCTGCTTTCTCATGCCAGACTACTGGGAAATGATCCTCCTTACTAAGCCCTAAAAAGGCTGTGGCTTCGAATCCTTTTTCAGAGAATCGCATTGCGTCAGTATCTGCATAAGGTTGATTACCACTGACAGCTGGGGTGAATTTTTTCCCCTTGAAGGTCGCACCGATTAGCAGCGATCTCGCTACTTTCTCAATTTTTTCTACTAAGGGCTTTGAATGGTCCGTGAAACACATTGATTCTCTTTTGATGATAGCAATGAAATCCCCAGATCCAATGCTTTCTGGTATTAGCGTGTAGCTATTTTGGATCTCGTTGGCATGAGCTTTGACGAAAGCTTTCGATCCGCGTTGTCCACATTCCTCACATCCAAATGCGCCGATCCACGTCTCCACATAATTTGGACGATGTTGAGCTAAGTATTTTCCAACAGCGAGAGAGACTGCCACCCCAGAAAGATTGTCGTTAGCTCCGTCTACGACTTCACTAGTAAAATAATTTAATAAGACATAATATCCCCAAATGGATCCCCCTAACGCGATAAAATAGAACCAATCAATGAATGTCCATGAAAAGAAGGAAAAACCAACATTGAATAACTTAATACTTGCCAAAACAGGGAGAATAACAATCCCTGCAATTGCGCTATAGGTTAATCTAACAATTTTATTTCTGTATTTTGGATACCAAGGGAAAGAATACGCTGAATCAGAGTGGCCCCCCATGATTATGATTTTACGCGTTTCGTTCGTAGGTTTTACCTTGCCAAATACATTCCAAGAACGCTTTTTTGGAAATAGAAAATCCACGGCTTCCTTCATCAAAAAGAGTTCTGCAAAGAAAGAGAGGATGCCGAGTGCCACAAAAACAAGCGTAAAAATTGGTTGGATAAAGTATCCAACGTGGGCTGCTAGAAT
Source organism: Candidatus Helarchaeota archaeon (assembly GCA_013375405.1). The sequence continues at coordinate 3,236 of JABXJU010000215.1, read as the reverse complement.
GAAAGTTAATGCTAAATATGCGTTGCCTTTAGGATAAGCCCCAGGATGACATTCAAAATCATCTCGAAAGGTGTCATCAGCAAAAGTTTTGAGTTCTCCTTCAATCAACTTTAAGCCTTCATGTTCTTTTTGGGTCGCGGAGGACCGGGGTCCAATTTCTTCACACACTCGCTTTATGAAATTATACATATAATCGCGACACGTGTCATCACATTTCATTTTTAGGCACCTTGCACATTTCAAAATACATTCAATACCATACAGTTTTTATCGTTATTTATCATTTTTTTCAGTGAGGAATTCTATGACAACGAATAGAACTATGAGAGCAGCTATGTTTCATGGACCTAAGAATGTCGTGTTGGAAGAAACTGCTATCCCAAAAATTTCAGATGATGAAGTTTTGGTGAAAATTAAGGCAACGACGACCTGTGGGACCGATCGGAAGTTATATTTACGATCAGGTAAAAAATATCCTGCCTATTTTAAACCTCCCACGATTTTTGGGCATGAAATCGCTGGTGAAATTTATCAACTTGGAAAAAATGTCACGGATTATGAAATTGGGCAGCCAGTTTATGTGCATGATTCCGGGCCCTGTTTGAAATGTTTTTATTGCAAAATTGGGCGACATAGTTTATGTGAAAATATTACTTGGAATTGGGGCACCTGGACTGATTTTTTAAAAGTCCCTAAGGAAATTGTGCACTGTAGAAATATGGTTCCTTTCGATACAAAAGATCTGTCCTTTGCGGAAGCGGCGTTAACTGAACCACTATCTTGTGTCTTGATGGGTGTGGAACGTTCAAATATTGGGCTAGGAGATACTGTTGTAATAAACGGTGCAGGACCCATTGGACTATTTTGGACAAGTCTAGTAAAAAACAAAGGAGCCAAAATCATTCAAGTAGATTTAAAGAATGAACGATTGGAATTGGCCAAAAAAGTTGGAGCTGACGTTGTTTTAAATGCGAATGAAGAAAAAGATATTATTCAGGCGGTTAAAGATCATACAGATGAGAGGCGAGGAGCAGATATCGCAGTAGAGGCCGTCGGGTATCCCGAAACTTGGGAAACCACTATTAAGATGGCAAGAAAAGGAGGGCTCGTCAATTTTTTCGGGGGGCCACCTCCCACCTCTGATATTTCGGTTAATACGGCCCTCTTGCACTATAATGAATTGACGTTAATTGGAGTCTTTCACACCACCCCGCGTTATGTACATGCCTCAATAAATCTATTGGCTAATAGAAAAATAAATACAGATATTTTTATTACTGAAACATTAAAATTAGACGAACTTGATAAAATATTAGACAATTTAGTTGAACAAAAAGGTATTAAAACGGCTATAATACCTTAGTTTTTTGAATGGTGATACTATATGGATATTCCGCAAAAAAAACTTTTAGAAATGTATAAGAAATTGTTACTTATTCGGAATTTTGAAGAGAGATCTTATGAAATTTTCGGAACAGGTGTAATTGCTGGGACTCTGCATACCTATCTAGGTCAAGAAGCAATTGCAACTGGAATTATGGCTAATTTAACAGATGATGATTTTATAACCAGCACCCATCGCGGGCATGGGCATGTTCTTGCAAAGGGAGCATCCCCCGATCGAATGATGGCAGAGCTTTTCGGCAAAGAAACGGGATATTGCAAAGCAAAGGGTGGCTCAATGCATATCGCAGATTTTAAATTCGGAATTTTGGGGGCAAACGGGGTAGTTGGTGGAGGAATCCCTATTGCAACAGGTGCAGGCTTATCATGTAAATTAAAATATCATAATAAACGAGTCGTAGCATGCTTCTTTGGGGATGGAGCCTCTAATACGGGAGGATTTCATGAGGCAATAAATTTAGCTGGTGTCTGGAAACTCCCTGTTCTCTTTGTGTGTGAAAATAATCTATATGCGATGGGAACAAGCATTACAATTGCAACTGCAGTAGATGATATAGCAAAACGAGCGATTGGATATGGGATTGCAGGAGTAGTAGCCAATGGAAATGACGTCATTGATGTTTATCAAAAAGGTAAAGAGGCAGTTGAGCGGGCAAAGGCAGGCCAAGGGCCAACTCTAATCGAATGCAAAACTTATCGAATCAAAGGTCATTCAAAATATGATCCTGCGGCATATCGACCAAAAGAAGAAGTTGAAGAATGGTTAAAAAAAGATCCTATTAAGCTTTATCGAGCAAAACTTTTAGATTTCAAAATTAAAGAGAAAGTTCTCGTTTCGATTGAAAAAGATGCCATGGATACTATTGATCACGCCGTCGATTTCGCCCAAGAAAGTCCAAAAGGACCTGTAGAAACTTGTCTAGAAGATGTTTATGTAGGTGAGTAGATGCGTCAAATTAAATATAATGAAGCAGAAAATGAAGCACTACGCGAAGAAATGATTCGAGATCCCGATCTAGTTCTTATTGGTGAAGATATTGGAAAGCAATGGCAAGGAGCTTTTAAAGTAACCAAAGGACTCCAAGAAGAATTTGGTGAAGAGCGAGTCCGGAATACCCCTATTTCCGAAGCGGCTATAGTAGGGTGTGCTGTTGGCGCCTCTCTCACAGGTTTGCGTGTTGTTGCAGAAATCATGTTTGGTGACTTGCTCACCCTTGCTATGGATCAAATTGTCAATCAAGCGGCGAAAATCCATTACATGTTTGGTGGACAAGCTTCGGTCCCCATTGTCGTTCGCACTAATTATGGCGCGGCTGGTAATTATGGCGCCCATCATTCCCAAAGCCTCGAAGCATGGTTTGTCCATGTCCCTGGACTAATCGTGATTCAACCTAGCACTCCCTACGATGTCAAAGGATTGTTGAAAAGTGCCATCCGTGACCCCAATCCTGTCATGTTTTTTGAACAGAAATACCTTTACAAGACCTCTGGTCCCGTTCCAGAAGAAGAATATCTCGTGTCAATTGGTGAAGCGGATGTGAAACGAGAAGGAAGCGATGTAACCATTTTAGCAACTTCCTTAATGGTATTAAAGGCGCTTAATGCAGCAGAAGAGTTAGCTAAAGAGGGAATTTCTGCAGAAGTTGTGGATCCAAGAACATTACGGCCCCTTGATAGAAAAACAATCGCAAATTCGGTTAAAAAAACGGGCCGGGTCGTCATTGTCCATGAAGCAAATAAAACTGGCGGTTTATGTGGAGAATTTACTAGAGTTATTGTAGAGGATGCGTTCGACTATCTCGACGCCCCCCCCGCGACAGTAGCGGGACTCG
>JABXJU010000214.1 GCA_013375405.1 Candidatus Helarchaeota archaeon | reverse complement strand
AATTTCACTCACGTCTCACCTACAGATCATGAGATAGTCTTTTCAGAGGCATTTCGAGAGCCTATCCGAGATGATGCGGGTCCTCAAGTTTCTGGCAGGAATCAAACCCGACCAAACGGGCCTAAGCTTCGCCCTCCCCAGAACCATCCAGAAGGGAACCGGGCTGTCACTCCACGACGTCTGCGAGATCATCGAGGAAGCGGAGAGGGAAGGCCTCGTCAGGACAATGAGGACAAACCTCTCGGGTCCAGACGGAATACTATCGGCTATGATAACTGAAAAGGGGCGTTCAAAGGTAAGCACCTAGCTGCGCGCGCTGCATTGCCCTGAGTGTGGAAGGGATTTCAAAGTTTCACTACTCACGGACTTTTTCAATAACGAGTTATAAATATTCTCTCTCATTCAGATTTGAATTTAGCTACAAACTCTTCAAGGAACCAACGATCTAGTTTAGTGAGAGCTTCCATTATCATTTTACCTTCCTCAGTCCCTTGAAGAGCAATAACATTAGTCTTCAAGTCTTTATAGATTGTAAGAAAGTTCTTCTTTATCCTCTCGAACTCTGCGAGTCCTATCTTCCCCATGCTTCTGATCTAAGATACAACTGAATTTAACATTTATTAGAGGATTGTTCCACCACCGCCTCTAGCTCAGCAACGCGCCCATATGGGCAATGTAAAGTATCGCAATCTCCAGGAGCTTCAAAATTTTTCATGCAGACTAGATATCCATATTGATCTAGAATGGCATAACAGCATTGCATCTTGCGAAAACGTTGAAGTTCTAGTTTGCCCATGATTTCCATTCTATTTTTAGCAAATATTTTATATTAAAATTCGAGACATATATGTGACTTATATATGTCACAAAAACAAAGCATCGCATTCGAGATATTGAAGCATATGGCTATTTATGGTGAAACTGAACAAACAGAATTTCCCAAAATAATAGGATGCACTTATCGCACTATTCTAAGAGAAATTAAACTCCTTGAATTAGGACATTATATTTCATTTGTCAGAAAACGACCTTTAGGTGAAAGAGGAAGACCCAGGAATGTATGGAAAATTACTTTTTTCGGATTATTAACTGTAATAAAACAATTTGTCGATATATATAAACCAATTCCAGATGTAATTATACAGAATTTTAAAGATGATTGGATCATTTTTAAAGAATGGGAATATCTTACAAAAGATGACCAAATCAAAAAATTTATCGAATTTTCTATTTCTATGTTTTTAATAGGTCGAAATTTTTATATTGAAGACTTGAATGAGGCACGATCTGATTACCGACGTCCAAGTTTCTTTACAGATGAAGACGATAAACACGATTACAAAGGAAGTCGTGAATGGTCTGAGGTCTTATGGAAAAATAGAATAGCACAAAATTGTTTAGGTTTAAACTATTTATTCGATTCTTCATTATCAAATGAGGATGAGGATATCAAATGGATTCTTAAAAAATACTTAATTTATTGTTTAAAGAATCCAATATTACAGCAATTTATAGAAAATCAGTTAAAGGAATCATATGAAATACGATTTCAACGTTACTTGACAGTGAGAAATATGTTAGATGCGCGCGCGATATGAAAAAATTAGGGAGGAACATATACTTCGATGGTGACATCATAGCTAGTATCAAGGACAGTGAATTCAAGATAATAAGTTCCTGGACTAATGTAAGCCATTGTATCTCCATTGGGTTGATCACTGGCGTGCCATGAACCTACCGGATATGAGTCTCCAAATTCATACAAACTTATGTAGAAAGTTCCATATTGTCCAACGTTCAAATCCCAGGATATTCTGATTTGTTGTGAGGGTATAGCAAATAATTCTGTAATACGGTCTGCTGATCCCGTAAACGTCGCTATTTTATTCCATTGTCCATTGATAAAATCGTATTCTAATGTAAATCCTGCATAAGGTTCACCAGGAGGGCCTTGAGGGCCTTCTTCACCTTGTGGTCCAGGAGGCCCTTGAGGACCAGTCTCGCCTTTAAGACCTTGTGGACCAGATGGGCCTTGTGGCCCGGGAGGGCCCTGTGGACCCTGTGGGCCTGAAGGGCCTTGAAGCCCTTCTATAGCTAGTATGCTTGGAAAAATCACATAGGAAATACCTATGGAGAGAATAACAGATATTACGACTGCAACAATAAATGTATTTAGATTTAATCTACTATTACTCATTGTAATTCTTAATTATCTTTTCCTTTTTTTAAAATATTCGTATAGGCGTGAAACTTATAGAGTGTGTGCGCGCACGCAATAATGGAAGTCTCAAATTTGTCGTTTTCAATATTTAAGTGTAGTAAAAATATAAAATTTAATATGCTCGCGCGCGATTAGCTTTTCATGAAGGAAGACTTAGGAAATAAGCCGCGCGCGTGTGCATGCGTAAGAAAATAGTAATCATGCATTTTTATACTCTTTGAGTACTTCACAGGTTTCCTCAGGGAAATCCCGCATCATGCTATCGACGACGGCCCTCAACAGATACTTCCTGTAGCCATTCTCATCCAGCTTCGCGACGTAGACTCGATGATGACCACCCTTACCCGTGGCCTCCCTGAAACCCAGGACACCATCATCCACCATATCATTCAGGAATAAGATCACGAACGCCCTCAAGATCGACTTGCCCTCACTGAGCCTCTCGTTCACAGCCCGCCAGACAGCGCCCGAGTTCGCACCCTCCTCACCCACCTCCCAGACGAAACGCAAAGCCAGCTCTTGATACTCCCTTAAAGTCTTTCTCAAACCAGACTCCGATGGATTAAACCTAAAAGACATAACTGACAACTATAATGTTAAACTCAATATAAAGAATAACACATTTCGATAATGAGAGGAATTGTAAAAAAATGTAAATTTCATTTACAGGCTTATTATCTCTGAACAAATAAATTCAATTCTTCTAGTTTGTTAATGAAAAGCCTTCCTTGAGAAGTGATTTTATAGAAAGAGTATCTCCTTTTTTCATCTGGAACCACAATATTTCTTTCAATAATGCCTCCCTCCATTAATCTCCAAAGTTTTCTTGTTAAGGTGTTTGGATTCATATTTGTTTGTTTTAAGATTTGAGAAAAAGAAACACCTTCTGGATATTTTCTTAATATCTCAATTATTTCATATCCTTGTCCTATAACATTTGCAGTTCTGAATACCTTAAGCTTAGTATCATCGGTTACCTGGCCCAAGTTAACTACCTTAAGATAGGTTCTTGTAACTAAACTTAAAAAACTTATCCTTAGTTAAAAATATGTAACTTTTCCTTGTGAGCGTAAGAAAATAATTTAGACCTCTTCTCGTTTTCTAACACCAAAGTAATAACCGATTACCGCCCCAACAGGCCCTGCCAAGATAGAAGCAATGACTTGTAGGAGATCCTCTTGACTCCTCAAAAGTGGAATTCCTAGTAAAATCAAAAATCCAAGAACCATCACTAATGATAGATAAAAACGATAGTCATGGAGTCTCATTTCAGCTTCTTCTGGAAATCTAACCTGTTCGTCAACTTCAATTTTTTTGGATGGAAGTATTTTAGCAATATCCTCAAGTTCCTTCTCTAGTTCTTCATTGGGTTTTCCAGATGGGCTCGTCATAGAGAGTTTCTCCTATAATTCTCTTTTTAACATATTCAATATATTGTCTTTAGTCATTATCTTTTCAATAATCCATTCTATTGTTTCTTTTGCTGATTTATTTATTTCTTTAGAGAAATTTCTCACATTATCTGATATACGACCTGGTATAACTATTGTTAAATATATCGACTCTTTTACATTTTGGGCTATTTCATGTATAGGTTTTTCAGGAGTTGCCTTCCATGAGTCTAACATTTGTTGTGTTTTATCCATACTTAAATCATAGGCTTGAACAGTAGTTGCTATTTCAGCTTGTTTTTTTTCATCTTTAGTATATTGACCAATTAATGTAAGTGTGACAGATGGAATTTCATATGGCTCAATTATTTCTTTCATTGGCTCTTCTTTTCCTGCACTCTTTACAATATACTCTAAAGTTTTTTCTTCCTGAGGTGACATGGATTCATAAACTTTTTTTACTGAAAAAGCTGTCTCAGCAGCATCTTTCCATCTTTTTATAGTTGATTCACTTTTCCCTAATCTATTTGCAATCTCTTTATAAGTATATCCAGCCTTCAACATCCGAAGAACCCATTCTCCCCTTTCAATTGGGTTTAACTCAACCCTTTGTACATTTTCTATTGCAGAAAGAAAAGATGCTTCATCAGCATGTAGAGGAGTATCCATTACCATACACGGAATAACTTGAGTTGGGGGATAGATTAATTTTGCAGCATTGTATCTTCTATATCCAGATACAATTTCATACATATCATCTTTATATTGAACGATAATGGGTTGTAAAATTCCGTCCAACATGATACTGTCTTTAAGTTCCTCGACATCAAGAGGGAACGATCTAATTGGATTATCACTTGGTACTAGTTTGTTTAAAGGTATTTCCCTATATTCAGGCAAGTCAACTCACCTATCACAATATTCCTAACGTAGTCCCAGCGGAACACGTTCCTATAATAATTTAACTTTATTTTCACTTAAAAATACTACGTAAGCGCGCACGAGTATTTATATAACACGCACAGCGTGTGTGTGATTTATTATAACCAACTTAAGTTTTGTTCAAGTTCATCTGGAGAGCATTCACGAATATTTGGAATCATCCTCATGAGCTCTACAGGATTATCATGCCCACCATCTGTAACGACTAACATTTTTGAAGGAAGACTAAATTTTTGTTCAATCTGTTTTAATGCTTGCCCTAGCAGAGTTCTTCCTTTTGTACTAATTATTTTAATGTCTTCATCTTTAAGATCACCACCAGGCAATAATCCGTCACTGAAACGAAGAATCTTTATCCATCTTTTTTGAATTAATTTTCTAAGTGCCTGTTGAACCCTAATTGGACGATAAGAATCGCCCATACTGCCTGAAACATCTAACAACACTATCACATCGTCGATTTTTGGGATATACCCCACAGAACGAAGCATATCATTTAGTATCTCCTTAAAAGTCTGAATATTTTCAGAATGGGATGGATTTATTCCCTCAAGTAAATAACATGTATTTGGTAAAGATACTTCAATCCGAGTAATATCATAATTTATAATAATTGTACCTCCACTTTTTGGTGAGCCATTAGAATAGGCTCTAGCAATCTCCTCTACATAAGCGCGGTCCATTCTTGATCGCTGCTTAAACTCTACAATGGACGCAGTTGCTTCGGGAATTATATCCTTTGAAAAACAAACACGGAGATCTGGTTTGATCGCTATTCTTTTTTCTGAGATGAATGGAGTTTGAATTTGGAGTCCTATGCATGCATTTGGAAAGCCTTTGACCATTAAATTAGCAATGATTTCTTCAGAATATCCATCAATAGGAACATATCCGTTAATTATGTTGATATTTGGTCTGTATTCCTCTAACGCTTTTATGGTAACTATTGTTGCCCAGACTTCGTATGTATGCCATCTATGACGCCAGAATGGTAGATCAAGTATATCGAGAGCTTTCTTTATCTTGATTTGACTCTCGATCTGATCTTCTTTTATTATTGGTAATATCTCTGTTTGATAGAAATTTAAAGCATGATCCTTAAGGTTTTCACCTATAGTATCAGGATATTTTAAAATAAAATACCATTTCGGTAGAAGATCAGTTAATAAATAGGCATAATTTCGAACCGATTCATATTCGTCAGAATCATCTAATAATTCGGGTATTCTTCTTTCAGATTCCTTCTTTAAACATTCAACTTCATAGTCATTGATAATTGTTTGAAATAATGATGCGATCTCTTGTAGTATCAAATCGAAATTGTGTGATCCAACTATTGGTTTTGGTATTTGAAAGGCACTACCCGGACTATATCCACCATTTTTTGAATATGGTTCCCAATAACGAGTATCATTATTTACAAGTAAGATATTGCTAATATGAAATAGTTTATTAATAGCGTCAATTGGCCATAATTTCAATCCAAGATATGTAATAATAATTTGACTTCTTTCAGCATATCGACGGAATTGTTCCCAATCTATGGTACACGTTTCGCTTGATTCAGGGAAACCGAATCTCACAGATATTGTCTCGAGTGCTTTTGGTGCGATATTAACACTCAGAAAATCCCAGATGCCCATGAACATTTGAGCGAAGGGTTGTGTTATTTCTAGAAATGATTTTAGAAATTGTTCAGCGGTAATCTCAGATGTATCCAGATAGTCCTGTAATGATATATTTGAGCAATTAACTTTATCACATAGTTCATTGTAAAGTGCTGAGTCTCGTCCGTTTTCTTGACGCAGATGTAAACCTCTTCTTTTTATTTCACGATATAGCTCTGCAGCAGTTTCTATTGGTTCAATCATATTTTTTTCCCCATAATATCATATTTGCGCGCGCGAACAATCTAAGAATGGCGTGATATTTCCTCATTAATGTGTCATTTAATTTACTGTTAATTGATTTAAAAATTTTACACTTTCATTGATTGCGTGCGAAATACTGCGCGAGAGCGAGTGCGTATACAAGTTAAAACACCATTGAATAATTTCTGTGAAATAATAAAAAATCGACAATTTAAACCGAATATGTCTTCTAGCCCGGGGCTCTTTTTCGCGTCGGTGGGTTGTTATAAGGGTTTGGGGTTTTTCACTGTTCCGTGTTTTTTAGGGTGTTGAGGTATTCGGGGTTCACTTTTTTGCGCGCGAGGATCTTTGTGTAAAAAGGGTAAAGCGCAGGTTTTTCAGTTCGTGTGAGAGGGAGACCTCTTGCGCGGGGTTTAACTTTTGCAAGCGTGTGGTGTTTAGTGGTGTTGTTGATTGAAGCTCACGGGTGTCCATTTTCTTCTCACCTATATGTGCGATCGTGAGTGTGATCACTGTTTCGCGTGGGGCAGCCCCGACTCCAGGGGCGTCTTCACGATCGAACGCATGAGGTACGTTCTGGCCGAGGCTGAGAAGCTGGGAACCGTGGATCACGTGTCGCTGGAGGGAGGGGAGCCCTTCCTTTATTATCCCATCATGATCAGGGCCGTCGAGGAGGCCGCGAGGCTCGGTTTCGGTGTGGAGGTGCTCTCCAACTGCTACTGGGCGTCCTGCCCCGAGGACGCTGTCGAGTGGCTTCGTCCTCTGGCTGAAGTCGGAAACGTCGGATTGAGCCTGAGCAGCGACCTCTATCACGGGGAGAGTTGGCAGATCGAGGAGGTCGTGAG
>JABXJU010000213.1 GCA_013375405.1 Candidatus Helarchaeota archaeon | reverse complement strand
ATTAATCTCATATGCCACTTAATTTAAAAAGTCCGGAGGGAAAAGTAATAATGTAAAATTGTCAAAGTACTGATTATCATTTAGAGTTAAATAGTGGTCCTACGAAATGAATTTTGTCGGGCTGGGGCTGTTCTCCATATTGTTCCGATATTCTGCAGAAAAAAAAAGGATTTGGAATAATATTGTAATGATTGAGAAAATCGAAATAGAAAGGAAATAACATGAAATTAAAGCAGATTTGGGTTATATCAAAAAATGGGCTGCAATTGTTTTCATACACTTTAGAAGCGATTGGCAGCGCAAAAGGAAGCAATATCCAAGTAAATAATTTTTTGAGAGCGAGCGGGATTTACAATATTTTAACCTACTTTAATGATTTCATTTTGGGAGAACCCACTTCGGCGATCCTGACGAACGACCTTCTTTGGGTTGTTCATTATGAAACTGTCTTAAACTATGACGTCCAACAATCAGTAGAATACGCTGTCATCGCAGTTGCGAAAATCGATCTCACCGTGCCAGTACTCGCCCAACAACACATATTACAACGCTTTTGTAAAAAAATTGCCATGGAATTTTATATGGTCTGCGGCCAATACGTGGAGGCCTTCACTAGTTTAAATTTGGACATCTTTGAGGGATTTAAACCGAAATGTGTGAGCCTAATTAGGTCCTTTGAGGAGGAAACTGCGGACAAAATTGCGGAGGAGCTAGAAAAACGATTGGCGCAATGGAAGAGAAATAATCATAAATAAGTCTATTGCCAATTTGTTGCTAGTATACTTTAGAAGTTGCGATTAGTTTTCCATATTTTGTCCAAGCTTCTTCGTCTTCAGTAGATCCGGTAATTGCATGCCAAAGACTTATTGAACATCCAGCAGTCTTAGAGTGTGGTGTGATCGGGCTTCCAGATGAGAGTTCAGGGGAAACTATTAAAGCATTCATTAAGTTGAAACCAGACTATCGCGGGAAAATTAGCGAACAGGAGATTATTGCGTGGGCGAAAGAGAATATGGCAGGTTATAAGTGGCCACGGCTAGTGGAATTCGTGAGTTCGATACCAAAGACCCCGATAGGCAAAGTAAAACGTCGAGCCCTTCTTGAAAAAGAATTAAAGAAATAAAAAAAGCAGTTTTATTGTTTTTAAATTCTAAATACTTGTCTAAAAAGGATTAAAAAAGTATTAAATTATACCTAAAGTAATTAAAATAATATCTATATAATTAGTATCTATAATAATTAGAATTAGAGGGAGATAAAAATGGTTTATGATGAAAAAATTTGGATAAAATCCTATGATGAACACGTTAAACCTAGTTTAGAATATCCCAAGAAACCCTTGGGGAAACTCTTTGACGAGTCGATGCTAAGATTTCCAGATCAGCCTGTGTGTTGGATGATGAAGCGGGAAATTTCCTTTAAAGAACTCCGAGAATATATTCATAGATTTGCTACGTTCTTGCAGCAAAATGGGTTGAAGAAAGGTGATCGTGTTGCAATTAATTTACCTAATTGCCCACAATATATGATTGCCCATTTTGGGACTTTATTGGCAGGCGGTGCTGCCTCTGGCTGTTCGCCTCTATTGAGTGCTGATGAAATCATTTATCAAATAAACGATAGCGAAGCAAAGTTCCTCGTTACTTTAGACGCGATTTACCAAAAAATCCTGAAGAAAGAAGGAGTTTTGTATAAAGTGCCTCTACTCGAAACAATAATTACTACAAATGTCTCAGAGTATATGGGATTCTCAAAAATTATTGTATTTCTTGGGAAATTATTGGGAAAAATTCCCAAAGGAAAGGTAAAGCCACATCCTGGGAAGAATGTGGTCCAATTTAAAGAGGTAATGCTGACTGAACCGGATGTAAAAGAAGTATCAATAGAGGTAAAGAACGATCTTGCACTTCTGCAGTATACTGGTGGCACAACAGGGCGACCTAAGGGAACCGAACTCACTCATGCTAATATTATATCAAATCTGGTGCAAATTATAGCTTGGTTGGATATCGCGCCTGGAGAGGGCACTGCTATGAGTGCCTTTCCCATGTTCCATCTAGCTGGTCTCATTTTCTGCATGGCAACGTTATATACTTCTTCACCACAAATCATTATAGTAGACCCCCGCAATACTGACCATTTCATTGATGAATGGATGGATAAAAAGCCTGTTTTGATTTTAAATGTACCGACTTTATATCTAATGCTCAAGGACAATCCAAAACATAAAAGGATTCTAAAAGAGACCTTAGATCATATAGATGTATATATAAGTGGAGCTGCCCCGTTCCCAGCCGAATCGATTCGAGCCTTTGAAGAAGCATTTCTGGCTGAACAAAAAGTCCTCGAGATGTATGGATTGACAGAAACATCACCAGTTTTATGTGCAAATCCACGATTCGGTACGAAAAAAATAGGTACTGTTGGACTTCCATTTCCAGATACTGAGCTCCGTCTTGTCGATATAGATTCAGGAGAATTAGTAGAAATTGGCCAACCGGGTGAAATAATTTGCAAGGGTCTTCAGGTTACACGTGGGTATTACAAAAAACCCGAGGCAAATGCTAAAACCATTATTGATGGCTGGCTTCATACAGGTGATGTTGGAGTAATGGATGAAAATGGTTACATCAAAATCGTAGATCGTATAAAAGATATGTTGATAGTAAGTGGGTACAAAGTATATAGCGTTCACGTTGAGGATATTCTTGTAAAACACCCTGACATTGAAATCGCTGCTATAATTGGGCTCAAAGACCCGAATCGCCCTGGCAGTGAAATTGTTAAAGCTGTTATTCAATTAGAGGAAGGTACTTCTGCCACTGAAGAAGTCAAGGAAAACATTAAGGCCTATGCAAAGGAAAGTCTCTCGAAATATGAAAATCCTAAAATCTGGGAATTTCGAGAAGAACTCCCATTAACCTTAGTCGGGAAAGTGCTGAAACGCGAATTGCGAGAAGAAGCTCAAAAATTATAATTTCTTTTTTTATTAAAGTTCTAGCTAATTCTATCATTGAGAACTTACAAACCGTTCATAGTATAGGTAAAAAAAAGGAAATGAAGGGATTAGATAAATTCTGAAAAGAGTTTTCCTAGCTTAGATTTGGCGGGGATGCGTTCATAACCCGCAGCCCATAATAGACATAACCAAGTAATCGTAAGACCCATGAATGCGGTTAGATGCGGGACATAGGCATCATCGGTGATGCTAACCATCGCGAACAGAAATGCAACTTCGAGAAATGCTGGTATGACCCACTTTAACCCAACCTTCCTCCAGAGGGTATAGACCGCAAAAATGCCAACCATGAGCAGGTGCAGAAAGAGATTTCCGCGATAACCCAAGGGAATGGTTGCGTAAAACCACACGTCATTCATAATATCTATGAGTAGCACAGCGCCTCCAGAAGCAACTAGGAAGGTTGTTTCAATTGTTTTTTCGAGCGGCTCTTTCTTACGAAAATGTAGGTAACAGAAAACTACGGCAGGGGTGACAATAGCAGCAATGATGGATACCCACACACCAGTCAATCGATTTCGAGAAATATCATAATTCGTATCTATTAATTCCAAAGTTCTTAATTCTCCAGCCCCAATATACAGTGTGAATAGCATTCCGCAGGTATAATCCATCTCACCTTCCGCGACTTTCGTATTCGTCAAATCCCGAACTTCAAATTTTAATGAAAACTGTGCGCCATGCAACGGAGGTTCTTCGGCCCAATAGACGTGCTGTTCAGTAATCGTCAGAATATATTCTGTATCTGGAGTACCTAGTATCCCGACGGGGTCAATGACACTATAATTATCCCCAACGTGTTCTTTAAATTCGCTAGCTCCACCTGTAACAATGTGTATCCAGAAGATAGTGTAATTTTGCGTTATAGCTCCAGTAACATTATCGATATAAAAACCAGTATCAGTAACATTGAATTGCCCAAGAAGTTGACCATCAAAAGTAATTCTACAGAAAGCTCGAGTTGAATTGATTGGGATAGAATCACAATCTAAGTTTGCGACGTGGGTTCCATTGTCGTATGAAAATCTAGAGTGGGTTGCAGAGTCGAAATACAACGGGTCTTGTAAATTTGTTCCTAAATTTAAAACTCTCGCAAGGATAACGGTAGAAAATGCAATAGCACCACCAGCGATTACTAGGAATAAAATTAAGAATCGACGTTTTGTAGTGAGCATATTTTTTTTTTGGCATTTTCTCTATAAGAACTTAACTTTAGAAAAGATCTAAAGGAAAAATTAATTAACATCTGAAAATTAAGGGAATGATAGAGTAATCTATGGGAAAAGGAATGAATTTTGTTTAGTATGAATAATTCAATTTTAAAAATCAACCTCTCAAAAGAAGAAATAATGATTGAAGAACTTGAAGATGAGATATTAAACCAATATTTAGGCGGTCGCGGATTAGGTGTTAGGATATTATGCGATAATTTGAAAAAAGGGGCTGATCCTCTCGCTCCTGAGAATATCATGATATTTACTATTGGACCTCTTACGAGCACGGTAGTTCCCACTAGTGGGAGATTTTCTTTGGTTACAAAATCCCCTTTGACGAATACTATTATGCATTCTAATTCTGGGGGGTTCTGGGGAACGATTTTTAAAAGATGCGGTTTTGATGCGTTATATATTACGGGGAAATTGAAGGGAGAGCCGGGATATCTACTGATTGACGGTCCAAATGTAGAAATTAAGGATGGAAAGGATCTTTGGGGCTTGACGACAGAAAAAGCAGTTGAGAAAGTTAGAGAAATTGAGGGAAAGTGTCAAGTATTAGTCATAGGACCAGCTGGGGAAAATCTAGTCCGAATTGCATCTGTTATGAATCAAGGCCATCGTGCCTTCGGAAGAGGCGGAGTTGGGGCAGTGATGGGATCAAAGAAGTTGAAAGCCATCGTAGTTAAAAATGGAACGAAAAAATTTCCAGCGCGTGATGCCGATCATATAAAGCAGTTGAATATTGTCGCCTTTGATAAAATTAAGGTTTTTCCGGTTACCTCACAAGCCTTGCCCCTTTTTGGGACTGCTGTGATGATGAAGGTGATAAACACATTCGGGATGTTACCCATCAATAATAATCAAAAAGGTTATAGCAGGCTAATAGATTCCGTTAGCGGAGAAAAGCTTCGTGAGGACTTCTTAGAAGATGATGAGGGATGTGTGTCCTGTCCAATCCGCTGTGGGAGGTTGACTAATACAGGGGAAATGAAGGGGAAGGGGCCAGAATTTGAATCGCTATGGGCGTTAGGGCCCCAATGTGGCATTTTTGACTTAAAGGAAATCACTCATGCCAATTATCTCTGTAATAGCTATGGTTTAGATACCATTTCTACAGGAAATACTATTGCTTGTGCAATGGAACTACAACAACGGAATTTATTGAAAGATTCCTCCTTAAAATTCGGTAAAGCTCAGATCTTGTGTGATTTTATCAAAAAAATTGCATACAAAGAAGATCTTGGAGAAGAATTGGCAGAGGGTTCTTTAAGATTTTCTAGGAAATATAAGGGCACGCAATATGCGATGCAGATAAAAGGTATGGAACTTCCAGCTTATGATCCTCGGGGGGCAATGGGGCAAGCTTTGAATTTCGCAACTTCAAATAGGGGAGCTTGCCATTTAACAGGTTATTTAATTGGAATGGAGCTGCTTGGTGTCCCCAAATTGATTGACCGATTCTCATTAGCTAAGTCTGATCAATTAGCTTTAAGACAAAACCAGAGTGCTGTTGAGGATTCATTAGTTGTATGTAAATTTGTTGGGTTTGCCTTGGGATTTGATTTTCAAGTCCGATTCCTCCAAGCTATAACAGGACGAGATGATATTACAATCTCGCAATTAATTGAGATTGGGGAAAGAATTTACACATTAGAGCGATTATTTAATATTCGAGAAGGATTTTTAAGAAAAGATGATACTCTTCCAGAGAGATTTTTAAAAGAACCTTTAAGGGAGGGGCCTTCAAAAGGGCGGGTCGTTCCACTTGATAGATTGTTAGAGGATTATTATCATGTTCGTCAATGGAATGAAAAGGGTATTCCCAAAGAGGAGTTATTAACTAAATTAAACTTGATAAGATTGAAGTGAAAGTTAGATTAATGGAGCGGAAAGTGAATGGTTATTGACGAAGCGACATTTAAGGAATTTCGTATTGTTGGAAAAGTTTTAACAGATCACCGTTATAATACATCACATTCAGGGAATATCTCCATTAGAAGCGGGGGAAAAATTTTAATTAAGCGCCGGGGCGCGATGTTGGGCTTCCTCGAACCAGAAGATATTATTGAAACAGAGTTAAATCAGCAAGACTCTGGTATCATGTTATCGAGCACGGAAACGGAGGTTCATCGGCAGATTTATTTGCAGACGGATGCTATGGCGGTAATTCACGCGCATAATCCTTTTTGTGTTATCTTATCGTTAGTGGAAGATGAGATAACCTGTCTAGACGCAGAGGGGTGCTATCTGTACAAAAAAATTCCTGTCATTGAGGTCGAGAACCCAGCAGGTCCTGCTGATGCTGCGAAGGAAGTACCTAAAGTTCTGAAAAACTATCCTATCGTGGTTGTGAGAACACATGGTGTTTTCGCAAAAGGAAATTCACTAATTGATGCACTCCAAAATGTGACTGGTGCTGAACAATCTGCGATGTTAAGGTATTATACATTACTTTTAGGCAAACCTCTAAAACGAGACTTGTCTAAGGAGAAACATTTTTCTGAATGGTAATTATATTATTCAGTTAGTAACTTAGAAATGGAAGTATTTAGGTTATATCAGTTATTTGAATTCTAAAAATCACCAATTCATTTAAATTCATCAAGAAGAAACAATAATCCAAGAAAAATTATGAGGTAAATAAGATGAGTGCTGGAAAGATAATAGGTGGAATCCTCGCGTTGGTAGGCGGATTCTTGGTGTTAATTCAAGCCTTTATTAATATTGACCATTTTCAAGGTGGTCTAGGTTATACTTGGGTAATGAATCTTGGTATTGCAGGTTGTGCAATTATAGCTGGTGTGTTCGGAAGTAAGGGGCAGAGAGGACCTGGTTTCCTCGCTTTAATTGTTGGAGTGCTCTCAATAATACTAGGGCTTGTAGGTGCCGCTTTACCTGATATTAGACTCTCGCAGTATTCATTCTTTGGATACTTGGGTGTTGTTATACCTATTGGGTTAACCATAGAGGCCATACTTATGACGGTCGGTGGGCTTGTAATCGTAGTCAGCGGGGAAGACTAGTAATAAAACTGTTTTTTTTTCCCAGTCTGAACTTTGAGAGTTATTATTGAGTTTTTTAGTTCTGCTTAAATTTCCTGTAGTTTTTCTTT
>JABXJU010000461.1 GCA_013375405.1 Candidatus Helarchaeota archaeon | reverse complement strand
AGTAAGGGAAAATTAGTACTCCAACCTATGGAAGAAGAGGTTCGTCAAAGCTTTCTAAACGAGAAAATACCGGACGTACTTATATTCATGAAACATAAATGGGAGAATATGGGTATTCCTACTCCTCGACAATCAATCGGTTGTATTCCACCAAACATGAAAGATAAGAAATCTTACTTGGATGAAGA
Organism: Candidatus Helarchaeota archaeon; assembly: GCA_013375405.1. Next base: position 770 of record JABXJU010000461.1, on the reverse strand, counting down.
TAGCTTAGTATTTAAACGCCCAGATGGTGAAAAAATTACTTTAGATAAGCTAAATCTTACGTTAGATGAAGCATTGAATGGATTATATTTAGATATTGAAATAGAAACGCCTGATGAAGAGATTTCGGGAGACAAAATAATAAGCAAGGGTTGGGGCCGAAACACTAAGTTCTTGTAGAGTGGTTGAAACTAAATGAAAATTGAAATTGAACATTCTAGATGCACGGGATGTGCATATTGCCAGTTAATCCGTCAAAAAGAAGCAATAGAGGTACATCTTACCGCCAATTTGAACGAGAATTAATTGTACAAGATGATTAAAACATGTTCACGTATGGAGACATTCCGGATCATATAAGGACCAAACAACAACTGCCCCTCCTGGAAATTTGTTATGAGCTTTACAAGCAATTTGGGTTTGACCGAGTAAATAAATTCATGAGGGATTACTCCCTTGCTTTACATGATTGGGCATTGACGAGACTTAATGAAAGCCTTTATACTGCAAAAGATCTACTTTCCGGGAAAATATCAGCTGAAGAAGCGGAAAAAACTTTTAGTTATTGCTTCTTTCCACCAATATTTGCATTACGATTGGATTTATTACAAGGATTCATAAAACTGATATATGGTGGTGATGGATCGATGTCCTACTTTGGGTTGGATGACCAAAATTTAGAAGTAACCTTCATTATGACCGTCCATTGTGTCAATGGTTATCCACTTGACTGGTTTGTTATCGGGGCTGATGTAAATGACGAAGTGTTTGA
>JABXJU010000460.1 GCA_013375405.1 Candidatus Helarchaeota archaeon | reverse complement strand
CACATTTACGGCTGAAATAGAGGAGAAAAGAGTGCCCTCGTAGCTCAGTTGGATAGAGCAGCGGTTTCCTAATGCGAATAAGGTCTCGACGACAAAATTGTTTTATTGACGATAAACCCAGATTTTGACTTCACCCAATTTATGCCAATTTCATTGATTTTCATTTTGGGAATGACAAGGGAATGACACCGGAATAGAAAGAGAAGTAAGGGACTCAAGGTAAACAGCCAAATAGAAATTGAATAAAGCAGGAGTCCTCAACAAAACCTTGAGTCCGCTCCTGCTTTTTGTTTGGTAACGCAAGAAAGATAGCCTAAGGAGGAACATAATGGAAATATTATTAGCATTAATATCAGTTCCGAAATTCATTCTAAACCTACTTTCTTTAAATTATATTGGGCGTCTGGAGACAAAAAAGGAACTGTTGGAAGGAAGAATTAAATTATTAGAAGATGATAATAAACGAAAGGAGAATAGTTGCAGTGAACTTCTCAAAATTGCACAAGAAAAAAGAGAATTATTGGATATTAGAGAAGAAAGTATAGAAAAGCAAACGAAAGAAATGAAGGGGAAGATAGAGGAATTTGAGAAATCTATAAAAGAACAAAAAAATGAAGTATTTAAGGATATCCAAAATCTTTTGAAAGAATATTTCACCGAAGGGATTAATTTTATGACTCTCTCACAGAAAAATAGGGCTAAGATAGAAGAATTAAAAATAAAAGAAGGTTTCGATTCCATAGCTCAAGTAATAATTCTCAAAGGCGAGATAGATAGTGCCTTAAGAGGATTAGGTAGAAAAGCAATACAAACGATAGGGGATATTTTGCCACTATTTGCTAAGAAACGATAAATTTCTTAATGATGAAAAAATCCTGATTTTTTCCTTGTCTTCCCGGCTGTAAAGATATAGAATATTGCCAGAAAGAGAATAGAAGTAAAGACGTCCACTGGAACAAGCG
>JABXJU010000459.1 GCA_013375405.1 Candidatus Helarchaeota archaeon | reverse complement strand
ACTTCCTGAGTTGCGTGGGCTTTTTGTTGGTTTAAAATTTGAAGGATGAGTTGAGTTTGTTCTTCGATCCATTTTTTCCCCTCGCGATATTCTATTTCTTTCGCAAAATCATAAGCTTTTTTTAAGAGTTTTAAAGCTTCTTGATAGTTTAATTTATTAATTTCCTCGTATGCTTGTTCCGCTAAAGCCAGATACTGTTCAATGGATATCTTATGTCTTTTGGCCTCTATGTTATGTTCTTCTGAAATGATCTGCCTTTCTTCCATCAAAACGATGGTTTCTGCCAATTTTTCGAATACGGCATTAATGCTTTGACCAGATTTAGCCGAGGTTTCGAAATAACCAATGGCTCGAGTATTCGCAATCGCCTCCGCTTCAGTATCAACAATCTTGCGAGTGGGGAGATCTGCTTTATTCCCTACCAAAATAAGAGGTAAGGAGACGCAATTATGTGTAATTTCGTCAAACCACCGCCCTAAATTCTCAAAACTTCTTCTATTAGCTAAATCAAATACCACAATCCCCCCTACCGCTCCTTTATAATATAAAGGCCTGGTATAGGAAAACCGTTCTTGTCCGCCAGTATCCCAAATCTGAAGTTTAACGCGGCGTATTTCCCTATCGATAGGCACATTTATTGTTTTGATGGAGAAATCTACGCCAATCGTCATTTTATAATCGTCATGGAACACCCCTTCCGCAAATCGCATTGCAATTGCCGTCTTGCCCACGCCGCCATCGCCAACAACGATAATTTTAAATAAATAGTCGTATTCACTCAAGTTAATTCCTCAAAAGCTCAAATTGAATTTTTTAAAGAAGGGTAGAAATTTATTGATATTGTAAAAAATTGAAAAGCATTATAAAATTAATTTTGCAATATTTGCTCACGCTTCTTCGTTCTGAGAAATCTTTTTGAAGTTGCTTTAAACGAGTTAAAATACAGAGTTAATAAACCACCAG
>JABXJU010000212.1 GCA_013375405.1 Candidatus Helarchaeota archaeon | reverse complement strand
TGCCATCTCCATCGCGGGGGGTGTTGTCGGCAGAAACATCAAGGAAACAAAAGATGAAATCTTTTACATCAATATTCCTGAAAAGGATTTTAAATTAATTAAGCAGAAATTCAAAAAAGAATTAACATTTGATGATAAAGAAATTCTTGAGGAATTCGTAGCGATAAAACGAAAGGATAAAAAATTTTGGGGGCTTTAACAGAAAATATTTTATTGTATGTATTAAGAATTAAAATAAATAATTACAAAGAAGAATAAACTTTCAGGTGAAAATGGTTTGTCAAAAGAAGAAGCCGGCGTGAGACTCGTCATATCCGATCCTAAAGTAGGGAAAACCAGGCAGATTGAAATTGATGACTCAAAATTACGGAATTTAATAGGAAATAAGATGGGTGATGTCGTTTCAGGAAACCCTTTTGGCTTTCCTGGCTATGAATTTGAAATCACGGGGGGAAGTGACACGGATGGGTTCCCCATGCGATTTGACGTGCACGGAGGCGTGCGGAAAAAAATATTTGTTTCACACCCTCCATGTTATCATCCAAAACGAAGAGGTTTGCGTCAAAGAAAGATGGTTCGAGGAAACCTCATTACTGATGAGATATCTCAAATTAATATGAAAGTTACGAAATGGGGTACAAAACCATTATTTGAAGAAAAAGCGAAAAAAGAAGAAAAAAAGGAGAAAAAAATCTTATTTCCTATTAAAATGGAATGAGAATTAAAGTTGGAGGATAAGAACTTTTGGCGGAAATTGAGAAGGGGCAATGTGAAGTTAATATTGGCGTCGTAGGCCATGTAGATCATGGTAAAACGACAATTGTCCAGGCTTTAAGTGGTGAATGGACAGATCGCCATTCCGAAGAAATGAAACGCGGAATTTCTATAAAATTGGGATATGCAGATGCAACATTTTTAAAATGCCCTTCATGTGATGCCCCCGAATGCTATACAACCCCCAATTTATCTAAAAACAATAAATGTCCAAATTGTGGCACTGATCTAGAATTAAATAGACGTGTAAGTTTTGTGGATGCTCCTGGGCATGAAATCTTAATGGCTACAATGATAAGCGGCTCCTTTATAATGGATGGTGCATGCTTGGTTATTTCAGTTAATGAGCCCTGCCCTCAACCACAAACGCGAGAACATTTTGAAGCGTTAAAAATCGCTGAAAATAAGAAAATTGTTATTGCTCAGAATAAAGTGGAACTGCGTTCCGTTGAGGAAGTTCATGGTCAATTTGAGGATATCCAAAATTTTATGAAAGGTACCTTTGCCGAAAATGTACCAGTTATTCCTATCTCAGCGATTCATAAAGCTAACTTGGATGCACTAATCCAAGCGATTGAAACATACATTCCAACCCCAAAACGTGATGTTTCAAAACCTGCTCGCATGAATATTGCTCGATCATTTGATGTTAATAAGCCGGGATGTACTGTTAATGACTTAGTTGGTGGTGTGATAGGAGTAACTATCAGTGAAGGCGTTCTCAGCATAGACGATGAAATAGAAATTCGCCCAGGTTTGAAAACGGATAAGGGCTATGAACCCTTTATCACTTCCGTCACGAGTTTACACGCAGGAGGAAATATTCCGCTAGAAAAAGCTCTCCCAGGTGGGCTTATTGGGGTGGGGACTCTTTTAGATCCCTCTCTTACAAAAGCTGATGGATTAATCGGGCATATAGCTGGAATACCTGGCACATTACCTGAAACTCGTAATGATTTGAAATTGAAAGTTACTTTATTAGAAAGAGTAGTGGGCGTTAAAAAGAAATTTGAGGAATTAATGAAAACGGAACAGATTAAATTAAACGAGCCTCTAATGTTAAATGTTGGAATTTCGATGACAGTTGGAGTCGTTACTTCAGTTACTAAAAATAATATTGCTATGACTTTAAAACGACCTGTCTGTTCGGATATCGGTCAAAGAGTCGCAATTAGCCGACAAATTGCCGGTAGATGGCGGCTTATTGGCTTCGGCATTGTAATTTAATTGCTCTATCAACCTTTCCATATCAATTTTGGGGGAAAATTTCTATAACTTTAAAGGTATTACTTGATACTAATTTTTTATTAATTCCAGCTCAGTTTGGCATTGATATTTTCCAAGAACTTGAACGCATTGTTTCAAGGAAATTTGAACTAATCATTTTAACTGAAATTATTGAGGAATTAAAAAACTTCTCAAAAAAATCGATTAAACGACAAAAAGAAGCCCAAATTGCACTTGATTTAGCAAAACGATGCAAATTAATTGACTCAAATTATAATAATATGTCCTTAAAAAATGTAGATGATATTATATTCCATTCTGCTTTAACATATGGGTGGATCGTTGCAACTAATGATCGCAAATTGCGAAAAAAATTACGGGATCACCAAATTCCAGTTATCACTCTTCGTAAAAAAGCCTTTTTGGTAATCGAAGGTGATATCCCTTCCTATTGAATTCTTCAATTCACCACAAATTAAAAATAAAAATATAAAACTAATAATGTGTTTTATTCTAACAAATCCAAAATTGTTTCCAAAAACTATTGGAAACAATAGTTTTTGTTTCCAAAAACTGAATTACGTAAGATTTTTTTTGAGAGACTAAGGCAGGTTTTAGAGTGTTTAAAATTATTACAGTCCGTGATATTGTGCGTATTCCACCGCATCGATTTGCCCCGCGCGAAGACTTAGAGAGTGTGGCATTAGATATGGTTAGAAAAGAATACGAGGATAAGATCACAGGTGATTTAGGCTATATTATTACTGTGATTGAAATAATAGATATCGGCATTGGTAAACTCCTTCCCGGCGATGGTGCCGCGTTTCATAATATCACGTTCAAGATTCTTGTTTTTAAGCCTGATTTATATGAACTTGTAGAGGGTGAAGTGGTCGAGGTCGTAGATTTTGGGGTTTTCATCCGTCTCGGTCCTTTGGATGGACTTTGCCACGTCTCTCAAGTAACTGACGACTTCATCACCTACAATGCTAAAAATGCTTCTTTATTAGGTAAAGAAACCGGTAAACTTCTAGTTGCGAGTGATCGTGTTCGATCTCGAATTGTTGCAGTCTCAATTGGAACTGGCGGAAGTCGCTCAGGAAAGCTTGGGCTTACCATGCGACAGCCCTTTCTGGGTAAAATTGACTGGATCGCGGAAGAAATTGATCGGAATCTTCATCCCGAAAAATATGAGAAGGAAAAAGAAGAAGAAAAGAAGAAGGCAGAATTAAAAGGAAAACCCAAAAGAGCTAAAAAGAAAAGAAGAAGATAAGTAGTTTTAAAAGTTTTCAAAAAAATTAGTGAGGAATTAATATTCGCGATAAAGCTTGTAGAACGTGTCATCGCTTGGAATCAGAAAAACAGCTTTGTTCCTCGTGTAAAACCCCTACACTTTCCCCTGATCACTCTGGATTGGTTATTATCGTCAATCCTGAAGGATCCAAAATTGCAGATAAATTGAAAATCCATGAATCTGGAAAATATGCCCTTAAGGTTAGATAGATGGAAAAGCGGAAACACATCTTACGATTAACTGAAGAACTTCGAATCATATTAAAAAAACCATTGGGGCTCCTGATCGAAGGGACTGAAAAAGAAACGACCAAAAAAGCTGTGAAACTTCTAGATGGAAAAAAACCACCATTAATTGTTGCTGTAGGAGACGTTTGTGTCCGAAGTTTATTACAAAGAAATGTAAAACTCGATGTTTCCATAATTGATGGAAAAACCTTAAGAACCAGTAATGAAGTTGTCGATGTCCCTGCAGATATTTCCCTAGAAGTAGAAAATCCCCAAGGATATCTGGTTCCTGAGGTGTGGGATAATATAAAAAAAGCATATAAATCTCGAATTCGCACGGAAATTTTCGTAAAAGGTGAAGAGGATCTTTTAACTCTCCCTTGCGTCCTTCTAGCTCCATTAAAGAGCATTGTTTTTTACGGTCAACCTTCCATTCCTTCTTTCAATATGACTACTGGATTAGTGATGATAACTGTTACTAAGGATAAATATACTGAATTTGAAGAATACCTTAATGCGATGGAAATTGTTGATAAAATTTAAAAAATAATTATAATTATTGAATATGAAGAAATTTACGTGAAAAAAAAGATGTCATTAAAATTAATAATCACAAATGAGTTCGATAATCCATTACTGAGTCGAAAACAGATAGATTTCAAGCTTTTACATCAAAAACAACCAACTCCAACAAGAGCAGAAGTGAAAAGCAAACTCGCGGCTCAATTCAATGTAGATCCCAATAGAATTATTATTTCCAAATTAACACAAAAATATGGACAGGAATATACCATTGGATTTGCCAAAATTTATGATTCTATAGAAAAGGTACAACAAATTGAACCAAAATATATGTTAAAGCGAAATCAACCAAAAGAAAAAAAGAAAGAGAAGTAAGTAAGGGCTGAAATGAATGAGCATGCATAAATATTATAAAATTACTAGCGAAGGAAAATTGATTCGATTGAATCCAAATTGTCCTCGATGTGGTCCTGGATATTTTATGGCACAAAATTATGATCGCCTCACATGCGGCCATTGCGGCTATACTGAATTTAAAAAGAAAACACCTAAGAAAGCTAAAGGTACTTCTACAGCCGCAGAAGGTAAAGCACCTGCAAAAGGGAAAAAGACAAGAAGTCAAGTATAAACTCTTTAAAATAATAAATTGGAAAATTAGGCTATTCCAAATATTCTCGTTGCTTTTTCTTCTCGTATTTCCCCAGTTTGCAAATCCCAGATCTCACCGTAAATGTACTCTTTTTCATCTTTGATAATTATAGGTGTCGAATCCACGCATGCGGACATATCGCAGAAGCGGGCTGTGAAGCTGTCGTCATCTTTTGTGAGTTGATCCACGTTGGGGTCAAGATAATCGACTTCGGTATAATCCACTTTTTTATCAGCAAGCCAATCCTTAAGTTTCTTGCAGAAGGGACAATCTTTTCTTGTAATAATCTTAAATTTCGCCATAATGGACAGTAAGGAAAATCCTCTATTAAAAACTAATGGCATTAATTATCCGAATTTACTGAATGGGAAATTTAAAAAACTTAAATGAAATTGACTTAATTGCTTTAAGAGTATCTAACAAAATTAAAAAATAAAATATAAAACTAATTGTAGCAAGGAGAAACACGAGAGATGGAAGTTGAAGCCCCTCCAAATCATAATTATCGATGGAAACGCATTTTATTGATCAAACCAAATTATGAAACAATGGGCTGGGAATATTACAATTTAAATTTTCCACCAATAAATCTGACTTATATAGCTGCCTATTTGGAGGATTTAGATATTGAAGTGGCAATTCTGGATGCGAAGGTAAAGAATCTTAGTTATAAAAAACTTAAGAAAAAAATTAAGAAATTTAATCCAGATCTCGTAGGAATTTCAGTCTTTGTTTCTGCAGCTATAAACGCATGCAATGATTATGCGAAAATAGTAAAAGAAGTTAATCCGAATTGTATTGTTGTATTTGGAGGGCGGCATCCATCATGGGAACCAGATGACACATTAAAACTGAAAGAGGTTGATTTACTTGTTAGAGGCGAAGGCGAACTCCCTTTTCGAGAATTAATTATTGAGGGGAGTCCTGAAAATGTTAAGGGTATCTCCTATAGATCTAATGGAAAAAATATTCATAATCCAGATCATCCTATGATTAAAGATTTTGCTAATATTAGATTTCCTGCGAGACATCTCACTAAAAGTAATAAATATAGTATGATGACTGTAAGGTTAGAAACAGTTGAAACTTCTAGGGGCTGTCCCTACTCATGTAAATTTTGCACGACCCATAAATTTAATAAAGGCTTATGGCGACCCCGCCCTGTTGAGAAGATCATCACAGAATTAAAAATGATCTCACAAAATCGAAAAATTACCGATATTTTCTTCGTGGATGACAATTTAACTGCCAATACAAAGCGAATTGAACACCTTTGTGAAAGAATAATTGAATGTAAAAAAACAAATGAAATTAACGATTTTAAATTTTTTGCTCAAATAAGGGTAGATTCGGTGGTTAAATCACCCAGAATGGTAGAAAAAATGGCAGCAGCAGGTTTTTGGATAGTTTTTATTGGTATTGAAGGAGTTAGTGAAAAGAAGTTAAAAGATGTAAGAAAAGGATTTACTTTTAATAAAGTTATTGAAGGAATTAAAATTTTACACAAAAATGATATGATTGTTATTGGAAATTTGATAATTGGACTAGATTTAAACGAGACTGAAGATGAATTGAAAAAAGAAATACAATTTATGAAAACCATTGATATTGATATCATAAGCTATGTCTTATTAACACCCTTTCCCGGCAGTGATACTTTAAAGGAATTCGAAGAACAAGGTCTCCTCATCACTAAAGATTGGTCTAAATATACGGTATTTGATCCCGTTATCCGAACCCATGCATTAACTCCCAAACAAATGCATAAAATTCTTTATTATTCGTTTCGAGAACTTAAATATATCCATAAACTGGGATCTTTTGGACAACGAGTCTACAGGGCTCGAGGCCTATCTTTCTTTTTGAGTCTCCCCCGACTCCTCTCAATACTTAAATCTTACATACGAATAAAGGCTATACGTAAAGAATTTTAAAAGGTGTTCTACAAGAAAAGTTTAATTTTTGTGATAAAAACAGTATAATTAATTCAACTAATATAGGGAATCCGAAATTTGATCTGCCTTGGGATAGAATCTACTGCTCATACATTTGGAGTAGGTATTCTTTCGAATGAAAATGTCTTAGCCAATGTAAAAAAAGTCTTCATTCCTCCAAAAGGTGGGATTCATCCACGTGAAGCAGCAGAACATCACTCAAACTACGCACAAACTGTTATTAAAGATGCATTAAGAACTGCTAAACTTAAGATACACGATGTTAATATAATTTCTTTCTCCCAAGGTCCAGGACTTGGTCCTTGTCTCCGAATCGGAGCTATTATTAGTCGCTATCTTTCCCAACGCCTGAATATTCCCTTATTTGGAGTGAATCATTGCATTGCCCATGTCGAAATTGGACGTGTATTGTTCAATCTTAAACTAAATAAAGTGCTGACGCTATATGTTTCTGGAGGCAATACATTAATCTGTGCTTTTGACGAAGGACGATACAGAGTGTTTGGGGAAACTCTTGATATTTCAATAGGAAACTTGTTGGATGTATTTGGGAGAGAAGCAGGCCTGTCTCACCCTGGTGGCCCCAAAATTGAAAAATTGGCAAAAGAGGGAAAAAATTTCATTGAATTGCCATATATTGTGAAGGGAATGGATTTGTCCTTTTCAGGACTCTTGACGGCTAGCATTAATAAATTTAAGGAAGGAAACCGGTTAGAAGATATGTGTTTAAGCATCCAAGAGATAGCATTTTCCATGTTAACTGAAGTAACAGAACGTGCATTGGCACACACAGAAAAGCCTCACGTTCTTTTAACCGGCG
>JABXJU010000211.1 GCA_013375405.1 Candidatus Helarchaeota archaeon | reverse complement strand
GATTCATAAGTCGTATAACCTCCCTCCTGCAACTTCTCCGCAATTGTCGGGCCTACCCCAGTCAATTCCTCCAATATTGGATTATTATCTTGTAATTGATCAGACATTTCATTTGACTCATTAAGATCTTCTTCTAACTCACTCAAATCATCCAGTTTTGCCTTACTTTCGGTTTTCGCTGAATTTTTTGCCATGTTAATCACATCTATTACTCTGAATTTATGCTTTATAGATTGCTAGAGAGGGTGAGATAATTGAACTACTATGATAGTTTCCTCATTCTTCGACCATTGCCTTCAAAAGAAGGTCTTACGCGATCTCCAGAGGCGTGACTTCCCGTAATCCCTACGGTAGCATCATTAGTTAATTAATGATATATAAGATATCTATTTCATTATCCTATAAAAAGAAAAGAGATAGATGAAAGTATTCTAAAAAAGTACAGGCAAAATATCCCTAATTTCATTTGCCAATCTTTGTAGATTTTAAGATATACGCAAAGATATGTGAAAAAGAGTGGTATTATAAATTTTGAAAAAAAGTAACACTATTCTATAAAATATATGATTTTCTGGTACTTTTTTTTTAAAAAAATTAAAAATTCTCAAGTTTTCTTTATAAAAAGTGGGGATAAGCTTAAAGAACAATTTTCTGAGTAAGATATAACTGAAGAATCATTTTGGAGTTGAATAATGTGAAATTGATTACGGTAAATATTCCAAAATCGTATTTAGAGGATCTCGAAGAATTAGTGAAGATTGGGATGTACAGTTCCAGAAGCGAAGCCATTCGAATTGCAGTTCGAGATTTAATCTGGGACGAATTTTGGACTCAATCGAGTTAAATAATTGACCATTGTTATTTTCTCTTTTTCTATTTATGGAAAAATGTAAACCTATACATTTACATGAAAAGAAGAAAAAGTTGACCTGATAGTTGTAGGAAGTAGGGGTTTGAGCGGAGTTAAGAGATTTTTCCTTGGTAATGTGAGTCATGGTGTCGCACATAATTGTGAATGTCCAGTGTTAATTGTTAAATAATTAGAAGGTTTTGTGAATTTAAAGAAAAGATCTTCCATACTCTTATTTGGGAAAATTGGTGCGTCTTCTCTACTATAATTGAGAAAATTCCCTTTTTTTTTCACTTTTACAAACATAAATTACCTTAAACTTTTAATAAGAGAAATTTTCTAAATATAATTCCCTAACCTAATATTATTCGGGATTAATCAATGATATTAGATAAGAGAAAACAAAGAAATGAAGGAAAGTGAATGAGTTGGATAAGAAATTAATAATCCTTGCAGGAATAATTTTACTAGCGACGGGTATTTTAGGTATAGTTTACGCCCTAATTGGTGATTGGGAAGCCCTTTTTCCGGGAGAGAATTACAGTATTATTCAATGGCCAATAATGATGTTATCCGCCGGAGAACTTGGAGCAGGACTTCTGCTGGTTGTAGCTGGAATTCGATCAGATTAACTCCCCCATTTTTTTTCTAGAGAATCTTTGAGATTTTCGTTAAATAGAAGTTCCACACATCCCAAAATCGCATTGGACAGTGCAGGCTCTCCCCATATCATATGGAGTGATCGGATGAATTCGAGCTGGTTGGCCATAAATTTGAATATCTTCCATAAAAAAATCCTAATAGTGTTTTGGTCTTTTTTCGGGTTGAATAGTCGCAACCAGTTCATCACGTTTCTGTTCCATGGCCTCTTTTGGTGTGCACCAAGCAACATTTCCTTGATTATCAGAAAATAATTCACCGACAAATCCATAGCCATACACGCCATCCTCCTCTACAGCCGTGAAATCGATCTGAAAACGGATAGCTTGGCTCCCTCCCTCAAGCTCAACGAGTGCTGCGCAACATGGAACGTATCCTGAGCCCCTCTCATTCATCAGGAATTTCGTAACATTCCAATCAATCTCATCTGCGACCTGTCCCGATTCATGTATAATTTTTACCACTTTCGGTGGATCCATAATAAACCCTCACACTATACAAATACTATTATTTAGCTATTTATTAGAAAAGCTAATAAATATGCTTTTCTATTTTAAGACGAAAAAGAATAAGAATTGTGATTTCATCTGTGAAGTAAATGAAATATAATACTATAATTTTCGATCTGGGCTTTACTCTTTTAACTTTTAAGAATTTTACGTTGAAACGATATTTTAAGACCTTGGATCAAGGGTTGGATCAACTCATTCAATTTTTAGTTGATAAAAAGATTATTTTTGATCCAACTATATTTAAAAAAACTTTTAAAAAATTCAGAATTCGAAACTTTCAGCGAGCATTAACCAGTTATAAAGAATCAACAACCATGGATACGTTATCTCAAACATTTGAATCGCTAAACTTGCAAAAGTTAAGTCCGAAAGTTGCACATCAGGCAATAATGCTTTATCATTCTACAGAAGGGGCTTTTTGGAAAATCAGATCTTCTGCAAAACCCGTATTACAAGAATTACGTGCGAAAAATTTTAAAATAGGACTTCTTTCAAATGCCCCCTATCATTCAGGGATTAAATTCCTTATGGATTCGAATAATTTAACACAATATTTTGATGTAATTGCAACTTCTGCACAAATTGGGTTCTGTAAGCCAGATAAACGAACATTTGAATATGTCTTAAATAAGATACAGAGTAAACCTGCACACTCTATTATGGTTGGGGATGATTTAAAGAATGATATTTATGGCGCCCAACAAATCGGAATGAAAGCAATCTATATAAAGAAGAACTTTGAAATTACCCCTACTGAGGGACTAAATACTAGTCCTGATAAAGCAATTACAGATCTCATGGAAATTATTCCTATAATCAATGAATGGAATAATAGTTAATTTTTATCAAACACTAATATTTTAAGTAAAAAATGATAATTAAATACTGAGAACCTATTATATGTTCATTGTGAGGGCTTTTAGTAAATGACTAGCGTTCGTGATACATTTGAGCGGAATGTTGAGGGATTAAATGATTTCTTCTTGCAGCACAAAAATGAGATTGAAACTGCACTTCAAGAATTAATCAAAACAGAAAGTTATGAAGAAGCTTTAGAATTTATAGAACAAAAAATAGGCAATGTGATATTAGAATTTGAGAAACGGAAAAAAAATGTAAGCGAGATATTAGAAACTAAATTAAAACTCACCTTTGATGTTCAAAATAAAGGGATAATAACGGAATGGGAAAATGCAATAACAAGCGTAATATCTCAAATTGAGCAGCTAGGAACCAAGCTCAGGGAGAATCTCGATAAAAAAACCACTGAAGTTATTCGAATTCCCGCAATTGAAAAATTTTTCATAGATTCAGCAAACCGTAAGGCTTTTGCCCGGCTAACATTCGATTTTATTGCTAAACGCCTAAAGGTTCCCGTTAATAAAGTGCAGGAAGTTGCTGAAAATTTAATATTTGATGGAAAATTAAATGCAACAATGGATGTAGTTTCGGGAACAGTCATTTTTCCGGATGTAGTGGAAAAATTGGAAGCTGCCATGCCAGTTTCAACAGAAGCTCCTCCCTCTATTCCCCCAGCTCCCAGGCCGGCTCCTGTTTCAAAACTCTACCCTGCCAAAAAAGGTCTCCAACCCATTGGAACTGAAGTACCCCTTCCAGACTCCCCCCAACCACTAGATCTCTCATTAGAGCCTCTCGATATGGCTGAGGGGATGTTAGAAATACCCCCAGATGAACTTGAAATTCCTCCTGAGATTAATTTTACCGAAACAATTGACCTTTCAACTGCAACTGGTACTCCTCAATCAGTATCGGAAGCTCCGCCAACTGCAAAACCAGAGACTCTAATTTCCGAACCCATAATTTCAGAAGAAGAGAAAGAAGCACGGGGTATCATTTCATTTTTTAAATCATCAGTAGATGACTTGAGCGAAGAAGATAAAGCAGAAGCTAAAAGAAAACGAGAAGAAAAAAGGAAGAAATTGGAAGAAGTAAAAAGGAAAAAGAAAGAGAAAGAAAAAAAGAAAGGAAGAGAAGAAAAGGTTGAAATTAAAAAACCTCCAACTACTGTAACCCCCTTCTCACCTTTTAGGTCTGCTGGCGATATTTCAGCCCCTACTTCATCGACTTCTGATACAACTACATCAGGTTTTAGACCTGCTGGCGACATCACTGGCCCTTCTGAATCCAAAGCTGAAGAACTAATTAAGAAGCCTCCTTCTCCAGAAGAACCCATTTCAACCGAAATTCCTCCTGAGAAAAGGGTAACTTGTGCAGTTTGCGAAAAAGATGTTTCAAAAGAAGATCCAACTGTTATTCCATGTCCACACGCATGTGGTGCCTTTGCCCATAAAAAAGAATTTCTGGATAAAGGATATTGCCCAGCTTGTAATGAAGAAATTAAAGACGTTGATGTAGAATTTAGTAGCATGCTTTAAATTAAATTTTCTTTTCTCCAGCCTCGATTGTGCGTGTTCTGACGTCTGGTATATATTGTTTTGCAATCTTTCCTAATTTAAGGAGAAGATCGGGATCTGTCGCCAGTAATTTCGAAAATTTTTCATCCAGTGTTCCTCCGCTCGAGCGAAATTGCTGAAGAACATAACGAGGGATTTTAAATTCTGCTAATTTTTTAACAATTTGTTCAATTTCTTGGTCCGTATCATTAAAATTCGGGATGATAGTGGTGCGAATTTCAAATGGAATAGAGGATTTTTCTAAAATTTGGAGTGTTTCGAGGATTTTGTTAACAGCCTCTTGACCTATCTCAGGTTTTCCGATTACTTCACCGTATCGTTTTGAAATTAAGGGGGCTTTTAGGTCCATAGCAATATAATCTAGTAAATTAAGCGAAAGCAAACGCTTTAGTCGTTCCGGATAATACCCATTTGTATCTAATTTGTTTAATAATCCCATTTTATGAGTGTTTTTTAGTAATTCAACAAGTCCTTCAATTTGGACCGTTGGTTCCCCACCCGTAATACATAATCCCGAGATATATTTTCGATTCCGTTCTAATTGTTTTACGATATCCACAACAGATACTTCGGTACAATCCTCACCACGAACAAGACTCCAGTTCTGACAGAAAGGACACCGAAAAGAACAATGACATAAAAAGAGTACTGAAACCAACTCCCCAGGATAATCGATCGTCGAAGCTTCCTTAATCTCTCCTATCAACAAATTCAACGTGATCTTCTTCTAAATTATTCTATAGCCATGGCAATAAGGTCCAAAATATCTATCACTTCAAATTCAGTCTTGTTTAAAGATTTTGCGCCCTCTCGTAAATTATTAATACAAAAGGGGCATGCAGTAACTATTGTTTTTACGTCTTGTTCTTCAGCTTCTAGAATACGGTCTTGAGCGATTTCCACAGCTAATTCAGAAAACGCAGATTTTACGCCCCCACCAGCTCCACAACACCACGCATTCTCCTTAATTCGCTTCATCTCCACGAATTCTATTCCAGGAATTTTCTGAAGTATCTCACGCGGGGCATCATAGATATTCGAATGACGTCCCAAATGGCAGGGGTCGTGGTATGTTACTTTCTTATCAATTGGTTTTGAGAGTTTCAGTTTTCCTTGATTAACGAGGTCAAGAAAGAATTCTGTTGCGTGATAGACTTTAAATGGGAGTGGTCCAACAATTTCTGGATAATCTATCTTGAATGTTCGGTAACAACCAGCACAATGTATAACTACATTTTTCGCTCCTGCATTTTGGATTCTCTCTACATTATGTTTAGCTAATTCTTCTGCTGTTTTAAGGTGCCCCGTCCGTAATGCAATTGAACCACAACACCATTCATCCGGATGTAAAATTGTGTAATCCACTCCCGAGGCATCGAGGATCTTGATCATTTCCTTGGCATACTCGGGAAGGCGATACGGCTCCGTGCATCCCATATAATAAGCCGTCTCTGCTTTATCAGGAAACTCTCTCCCTTCAAGCCATTTGGCGCGATCCTCATGCTGTTCAAAATACGGATTATGCGCATCTTGTATGGATTGGATTAAGTCTTTATGGCGTGGCATCTCAAATCCTAATTCTACGAGATCAGCACGAAACGCTTCCCAAATCTTGATATGATCGATGAAGTTACAGATGAACCAGTTAATGTTCTCATCGTAAGACTGATGACAAATGGTATGACACGACCCACAAGTATTGCATTGAAACCAAACACGTGCTAACTCTTCACTCGGTTCAAGAGTCCCTTCCAGAATACCATAAAGGACTCGTAATCTTCCCCGTGCATGATAGGGCTCAAATCCTGGAGAATGTTCATATACTGGGCAAACTCCAAAGCGTCCTACAGCCGTTCGGAAGCCAATCCGACAATCACCAATTCCTGAACAACTCATAATCATGTCTTTTAATTTTTTGATGTGTTTAAATTTCTCAGATTTAGCCAATCTTACTCACCTCCAAGGTAGAATTTTCCAGGGGAGATGATTCCGTTCGGATCCAAAGCGTGCTTCACCACTTTCATGAAATTATAATATGGATCTGAAAATGCATTTGCATCTATTAGAGCTCGTGAAAAGTACATTCCTGCCATATACGGCATTCCTCCAGATTTTATAACCATCTCCAAGTTCGATTTCAACAATTGCTCATTGATCTCCCCGTATTTTGGATTATTCCAAACAATCAATCCGGAATCTAATTCGACGGTTGTATGATCACAAAGTAATGCAGATCCAAGACCTTGAACGGCTTTTACCTTCACCATTAATTCTTGATTTTCGGATTCCCATTGTGTTAGTATATCCATCATTTTAGGAATTTGATGAATGGGTACATGATGCTCGGAGGATTGGGGAATCGATCTCGGTCCTGCCAAACCCCAAAATCCATGATATATTTGCCAATGTCCATTTTTCTCATAGTGCCATTTTGCTATATTCCCATCTTCAATCTCGGTACCCAACATTTCTACCCCCTTATTTTGAAGTGCAAGTTCATTTAATTTCTTCACGTTCTGTTCTAATTCTGCTTCAGAATCAGCTTCACATGTATAGAAAAAAACATCCCTTCCTTTTGGATTGGCCTCTTCAAAGAGTTTGAAAACTGAAAACTCCTTAACAAATAATAAACGCATCCCCCCTTGTATTATGAGTTCTGGCAACCAATAAGCATCATACAGACCTAAATCCCCACTTTTTCGATAATCCATAAATATTTTTGTAATGGTTTTTGCAGTTCTTTTCCTTACCGTAAAGGTTCTATAGGATCTAAATTCTGGTTTTGGATAGACAAGTAAGGTTGCTTCAACTTTTATACCCATAATACCTTGATCGCCCAGAAATATACTAGTTAGATCAGGACCAAGGCCCCATCGACTAAATGGTTCTTTAATGTATTTTGAGGCCCCAGAACCTGTTGTAATAATATCTCCATTAGCAAGAACAACTTTTAATCCCACACAATGTCGAGTCACAGCCCCATATTTTGCTGCACCACCCCCTCCAACTGAATGATGCGATAAACTCCCGCCAATTACCGCAGACATTCCTGAAC
>JABXJU010000210.1 GCA_013375405.1 Candidatus Helarchaeota archaeon | reverse complement strand
GGTTCTTTCAAAGTTTACTGAGATCCGACCAAAGTTGAGATCGGGAACTAAGCATAGAAACGTGAAGAAATTAATTGCTATCATTACTTATTTCTGCTTGAAGTTTAGGAACGTCCCCGTAAATCAGCATGATTTAATCGGCGCTTCTGACTTCACGAGAAAGGAATTCAATGATTTCATGCTCCGAATTCAGCAATACTTGCCTGAATATGTTGATAGGAATCGTCAATATTATATCGCTCAAAGAATTTTTGAAATAACCGAGCACTTTAATTTAGAAATGCCTTACTATTTCCTTGCAAAAAAGGTAATGAATGAATTGTGGGACGGCATTAAAAATACGACTGACAACGTGGTTACTGGTTTGGTATGCTCTATTTCTGCCCTTTGTTCTTGCAGGGATAAAGTAAGCGTCAATTCAATCTGCAAGAGATTAGGGATAAGAATGTCTACAGTTCAAGTTCAAGTAAGGAAGAAGATCTTTGATAGGTTTCGAGTAAAGGGATTTGTCAGCTTGATTAAATCTTCTGATTTACTCATAAAAATCATGGAAAAATTAGGATTGTCAGGAGAACACGAGGGAGAGCCTCAAGAAGGGGTTGCGACAATAGGACGTGTCGAAATCATTCTCGGAAGTGCCTCTGAAGTGTTTAATTCCCATGATAATGTAGATTACTATTATTTTGTCGTGAAAGGAGAGGGAAAAGCTCCCCTTGTTATGACTCTCAAGATTAATAATTTGCCACTGAATTTTGAAATTGACTGGCGTCAAGAGGATATTCAGGTTGGCAAGTTGCTCAACTTTGAGGTATATAGAAATTTTGCTTTAAAAGATCCTCCCTTAGTGGATGCTTGACGTTTATTTTGATCACGGTTTAACTTATTTTTTTTTTTTTTTTCTTTTTTTGTTTAAATACCTGCATTAGAATTTAAGGTATAACTCATGACATACAAATATTTGTAGGCAAATGAAATTAAGGAAATATTTTCTAATAAGTTCTGCATTAATGTTACTTCTCTGTATCGTGTCTTTCTTTCTAAATGTTCCAAGAGCATCGAATGGCATGGTCATTTTCGACAGATCTAATAGCAAGTTAAATACTCCAATAGTGTCTTCAGGAAGTAATCGCGACTTAATTGATTCTGTTTTTGATGCGAAAGTACTTGAGTACCAAGATCTTGAATATTTTAAGCAACTTCATGAGCCATCATTGCAGGCAACGTATGAAGCCCTCTACATCCTTGATGCTTTGGGAAAATTGGATCGAGTTAATCAGACTGCATCAATTAATTACGTGATGTCTCATTACGATATAGGAGTTAATAGATTCATGGACACTTTAGCCTTCCGGTATTTGGATACTAATTTTTCCCAGATGTATTACCCTCTAAGCTCGGTTTTGGAAGCAAATTGTTACGCGGTGCTCTCCTTAGATATCTTGGGGTCTTTAGATTTAATCGATGGTCAAGAAATGATAAACTTCATCTGGAGTTGCTATAATCCGGTTTCTAGCGGCTTCATAGGACAGTCATACGATGCAGATCTGGAGGATGGATTTAAAACATCCACGGCGGACAACACGTACCATGCAGTCATTGCATTAGACTTGTTAATGAATGATTGGGCTGGACATGCTTCAGAAAAGAATGATATCATTCAATTCGTTAACGACTTGCAATTACCGGGAGGGGGTTCTTGGAGTGCGGGAGGGTTCCTTAATGATGAAGATGCAGGGATAGACAGTCTATACCCCCTTTTTGAGCCCAACCTACTGTCCTCGTATTACGCGATGAAAACGCTAGAGGTGTTTGGATTAGAAGATAGTATCAGGACAGCAGATTTTCATCAATTTTTAACTAATTTATACGATACGGACAATGATTATTTTCGAGTTTCTTACTTGGATTATGGCATTAACTATACAAACATCGTGGCCACGGCAATTGGCTTAGAACTTTCTGACATCACGAATTTTGGAGGAATCGATAGAAATGGCGTTATCAATTTCATTTTGATGAATCGCAATTCAAAGGGCAATTGGGACCAGTCCACGAGGGTTGTTCATCACGAGTTAATCGATACTTTTCAAATCATGCGGTCATTAAAAAATTCACAAGAAATTACTCAACTAACTTTCGAAAGCAAAAATCAAATCGGAAATGCAACTCAACTGTATTATCAAACTGACGGTTATTCCCAGTTATCGAATGATTATACTTCCATGAATCTCATTCATTCCATCGCATCATCTTTTGATCTATTCGGGCGGATGTCAGAATTGGACATCCAATCCCTATATGAAAGTATTAAGGATTCCTATATTGAACATTCATATGGTCAATATTCTGCAAAAGTGTTTAGTGGATATTTAATCAAAACGGATGAATTCATTGGATTGCGAACACATCCGATTGAGTATTATTCTTCTGGCAATAGAGACCATGTTGATGAGATTTCATTCATTAGCTCCCATGAATCCACGCATTTTGCTCTAGACTCATTAAGAAAGATATTCAAGCTCGATGATTTTGCCCTTGAATTTGATCTTTTAGGGTTAATTGATGGCATTATCGCATCCCAGTTTTTAAATGATTCTTATTATGATAACTTTGGAGCGTTCACGCCCATGTGGCCATACATGGCAGACCGATCAGAATTCTTGAACGCGAGGATCTTTTTTGAATATTCATATCACGCAATGAGAAGCCTAGAAATACTTGCAGATCATCTATCTTTAAACTTGCTCGATTTGAATTTTGATAAGGTTGCCCTCTATAGTTACGTTGATAGAAACATCGTTGAGACACCTTCAATGCTTTATTTTGATCCAAAATACACGTCAGACTTGGAAGTAATATTGGAAAACACTTATTACATGATTCGTGTTCTACAAGCACTTAATTCATACAACAAGAACAGTCAAAAAATCAAGAATTTCGTTGAATCGAGCTTAGATTATGACAACATTAAAAACATCTATTATAGCTACAAGATCTCTGAATTATTGGACTTGGATATTTCATTTGATAGCTACCTCGCGCAAGAATTGGTACAAATACTGCATTCCGGCGAATATAATGAATTTTATCTAACATCAGATCGAGAGGCAATAGGCCACGAGGTCTTCTCATGGATATGTGACATGGCGCGGAATAGTGAAATAAGGATTGAAGCTCATTATTCAAGTGTTGTCCCTTTAGGGGGTCATAATCACGTGGAAGTATCGCTATATAATCTCGTGGTGCGGGATTTTGGCACGTACATTACCTTTAAGTTTGAAAGCGATCAAGTCGGAACTCACGTCTTTTCAAAATCGGCAAATGACACGTATGCTGAGGACATCTCTATTCCAATAAATGCAGAAAATCACCCCACGATTAGCGGATTCTTGCGTGCATATGAAGGAACGCAGCTAAAAGCAGAGTTTAACGTCTCATTCTCAACATCCTATACTTTATCCATAAATGAGTTGACTGTCAATGAGAATCCAAGTGGAATGGATTTTTTCATAAATGGTTCCATCTTATCAGGAGGAATAAGTTATCCATTATCTTTTGGTAGGGCTTTTATTAACATTCATGTTGATGGTCAATTAATCGATGAACAGCAATTTGCTCATCAAGAATACCCTAGATATAGCTTGTTTTCCTTGACATTTGAACCTGATACGAATGCGCAGTATTATTTCGAAATCTTTCTTAATGACGGCATCCAACCTTCCGTTAGCATTGGAAATGTTACCTTCGGAGAAGGTTCTAGCAAGAGGGCATTCAGTTACGAGAAAGAAATTCAGATCGCAATTCCCATAATGGTCGTTTTCATGGTAGTTCCTGGATCTGTCATTGCATATTCGACTAAGCAGCTCAAAGAGTCAAAGAAGGCGCTTGATCACAAGAGGTAACAATATTTTTCCTTTTTATTTGATTAAATTATAAGCATTTGATGACTTTATCTTCAGATGATCAGGGTCCTAATGGTAGTTTCAGGTCCGCGATCCGGACATTGAATCGATTTTTGCTCGTGTTAAAGGAGTTTGAAAGCAATTACAATAAGAGATTAAATATCAGTAATTTGACAAGATTCCTGAAGATAAAGGCATCGGATGTCGATGACTTGATTTCTCTGATCTTGGAATTTCAAGAGCAATTCAACACTATCTTTAATAATTATCGGTTAAAGAAAAAGAGTGTAAACAACCATGCATATTTAATCGTGGAAAAATTGGATAACGAGCATCACAAAATTGACATTCCTCCCGTGGTAAAACTCTCCCTTTCCCAATTAAAGCTATTTAACGATATAATTTACATTTTCAAGTTCATGAAACGTGGGAAGGGATTTGATGTATCGAAAAATGGCACGGAACTCATTGCCAATTTAAAGACATTGAAAGACGCACACCCATATTTATTTGACACGAGGGGAAACGGGATCATTTATCCCTCAAGATTGGGAATTAAGTTGGGCGAACTCATAATGTCCTACAACAAGAGCAATAAAAAGATTGATGAATTTATCATTGGCAATCACGTGTTTTCGGTGATGGATGATGGGTGAAATAAAAGAAGGGGAAACACTTAATTCGCCATTAAACTCTCACGGACTCGAGATAAGAAAGTATCAAGTAAAAATTGCAGGAGATTGCGTTAATAAGAACTCGCTAGTCGTGTTGCCAACAGGACTCGGGAAGACAATAATTGCCGTGTTGGTGGCAAGTAAAATATTGGAGACCTTTCCGCCTCACAGTAAGATAATCGTGCTTGCTCCTACGCGTCCGCTCATAAATCAACATCAAGAGACGTTCTCAAGATTTCTCAACATTCCTGAAGATCAACACGTCGTCTTGACGGGAAAAATTCCTCCTGAAAATCGGAAAGAACTCTTTAACGATAACCAGATCTTATTTTACACCCCACAGACATTAAGAAACGATTTAGTAAATGAAAAATACACTTTAAAGTCAACCGCATTAATCGTTTTCGACGAAGCACATCATACTACTGGCGATTATCCTTATACGATGATAGCTGATAAATTTATTGACCACAATCCGGACGGAATCATTTTAGGTCTTACCGCATCACCAGGAGCATCCAAGAAAAAGATCGATGAATTATGCAGGAATTTACACGTGCCCATAGAAAACATCCATATCAGGACTCGAAAAGATAAGGACGTGAAATCCTATATTAAACCAATGGATATCTACAAGATTGGAGTTGATATGACTAACTTAATGGAAGACGTGCACCAACTACTCGCCCTCGTGTTAGAAGAAAGGTTGCAATATCTTTCCCGGATGAATTTTCTAAAAGCACGAGACGATCAATCATACAAGCGAGTAATACGAAAGGACCTGCTCAGATTAAACGCGGAGCTAGTAGGACTTTTAAAGAACAATGGCGATAAAACGGGGGTTTACAGTGCACTTTCCATTAATGCCCAAGGGCTCATTTTATATCACATGCTAGAACTGGTGGAGCAACAAGGATTGGACGTCTTATTAGTTTACTTGGAAAAGCTCAATAAGGATGCAAGAAAGAAAAATAGCTCTAAAGCTTCGAAGGTCTTGGCATCGGATGGAAGGATACGAAAAGTATACTTAGAATTGAAAAGAAATTTGGAATTCTCTCCTGAAAATTTGATCCATCCCAAGTATTTAGTATTGGTCAAGATCATCAATGAAGAATTAGATCACGATCCTTCCTCTCGCATCTTGATATTTGTGAAACTGAGGAATTCCGTGAAGAACATAACGGATAAGCTCACTTCAATTCCCATTATTAAGCCAGTACGATTCGTGGGACAAGCAACAAAATCTGAAGCTGATAAGGGACTATCACAAAAGCAACAGATAGAGATCTTGGATCAATTTAAGAAAGGACTTTACAACGTGCTCGTGTCCACGAACGTGGGTGAAGAAGGCTTAGACATCGCAGAGTGTGACTTGGTCATTTTTTATGACGTGGTGGCTTCAGAAATTCGGTTCATCCAACGCAAGGGAAGGACTGCCCGCCATCGAGAAGGAAAGGTGATCATACTATACTGCAAAGGTACCCGAGATGAAATATATTTGAGAATTGCGCTAAACAAGCTAAAAAGAATGAACATTAACTTGAAGAATCCTCAACAATTAAAAGAATCGTATGAGTATAAGAAACAGGGTGTCTTTCTTGCTGAAGCGACAATTCAACAAGATGTACCTGAATCTCAATTTCAGGGGAAATCAATGGCATCGACACCTAAAAAACCAATGACAAGGCATTATCAATCAAAATTAATGTCCTTCATTGAAGGAACGGGAAAAGAAGGAAAGACTGATGGCATCCCAATTAAGATTAGCAAGCTCTTACCAATGAAATTTGGATTAAGAAAGAGATTTCAACTGGATGGCATTCCGTTTAATTCTAAAGATACCAACCTTCACGTTGTCATTCATGAGAAAGTACTCATTCAGGTCTATGATCCAAAGACCATTGCCTTTGATGAGTTAATTATTGAGGTTAAAGATTTGCAACAAATCTGTTCCCTTCTCATCGTTGCGTTTGATTTCATTGATTTTAAGGAAGGCATCGAGGGTGAAAAAAGGGTGATTAAACGAAAAATCCAGAATCTGGCGAGTAATCACGGGTTTCGAGCAATAACCATCGATAATGAGGAAGAATTATACTTTATCATTAAAAACATCTTGGAGTATCAAAAGGAGTGACCATTAAAAT
The DNA here is from genome assembly GCA_013375405.1 of Candidatus Helarchaeota archaeon. Next base: position 812 of record JABXJU010000210.1, on the reverse strand, counting down.
GGAAGAGATCGCGTGGAAAAGGGATGAAACACCTTATTATATCTTCGCTTGTAAGAAGTGTGAACAATACATGTACGTTAAAACAACGCAAAAAACAAGAAAATGCTTGCGATGTGGAAGGAATCATCAAGTAGAACGCGTGAGAAAATCGAGTGAAGTCGTGAACGGAATAAGCAATGCTGTTGAAGTGGTGAAAGCAAGGCAAGATGAATTGGCCATTAAAAAATTGGGGGGCAAGCCTGAACTTAGGGCGAATGGCGATTTCAAGGTTGCAGGTTCTATATCTAAAATTCATGAATCCAAGAGTGAAGGAATGAACATTGAAAGTGAATATTCATGTAAGTTTAAGGAAATGCTCGTGAAAATTTCATCAATATACAAGACTTTTCCATCCTATGTCTTAGAAGCAATGATTGATAATTACGGCATCCCTCCCATTGAACTTAATATTTTAACGAGAAATTGTCTAAAAGAAGGATCTTTAATACGGTTAAAGGATGGTTCATTTAAAGTTAATTTAAAGCAGGAACCAAATGATTCGGCTTAACTCCTAACGTAGTTTGTTAATGAATTTTCTAATGGCATCAGCGAATTCGTGTTTTAGGATCGCTTGATATGCAGGATGTCTTTCCTTAAAGGGAATCGTCTCATGACCATGATAAATGTATTTTGAGCTTCCTGAACTACCAAATTTAGAAAACGATATGATAAAATCCTTCAGATTAAAGGACTTTTCCTTGATGGGCGTGTCATTACTAACCCTCTCATCTACTGATTTAGAACTCATTTTACTTCCTCATATTCTTATATTA
>JABXJU010000458.1 GCA_013375405.1 Candidatus Helarchaeota archaeon | reverse complement strand
AATATTCAGAATCCCATATCTTATAACCTGTGCTCAAGGGGGAGCCAAAGGTGTAGTATTGATAGAGCAGCAGTGGTAGCAGAGCTAATATTATACCAAACAGAATAATGGTCTCCCTTTTAAATATTGACCGAGGATTAGATTTTCTCACTAGCAGGAATGAGATGAGGACTGGAGGGATGAATAGAAAGTTGGTCATATGCACCGAAACGCTAAAACCTGAAACGATCCCCAAAACTAATAGTAAAATCCTTTGCTTCGCAGAATCAACTTCTTTAACTTTTAATAATAGCCAGCAGACAAACAGAACTAAAAAAGTAGACGAAGTTTCAGACATAATATATTTGCTAAATCCTGCGTGATTAGGACATAAGGCAACAAACAGCGCCGCCACAAGACCGGTAAATCTATTCCCTAACTGCTTGCCAATGAGATAAGCAAATACTATAGATAATAGCGAAAAAAACAAGGAGCAATAGACGGCATTATAAGGCTGGCTGCCATAGATAACATAAAAGGGGATGATGAGCAGTGGATAGCCATAGGGGTATTTGGCAGGATAATACTGCCCATAGAATTTAATCCCATATATATGATGATGGTATAAGTTATAAGCTGACAGTGTATAGTGAGAAGAATCTGGAGGCGTTAAATCGGCTGAAAATGAAGGTTCACTATAACGAATCTTGAATGCTAATATTAGAATGCACACCAGTAATACAAGGTGGATATATTTTTTAAGCAATTTCATCAATGAAACCAACCTTTATTCTTAAATTATATGCTCTATTTAAGATACCCCAGGGCCTTGAGCCGGCGTTTCAGCTCTTCATCCATTATGATATTCTCCTTTTCCGTAGGAGGAAAGAGGAGCTTGTTTTTCTGCTCAGTAAACCTCTGCAACTCTTCTCTCATCCGCTTCGCCAGTTCCTTTTTTTGATCTATCAGGTTGGTCCTCTCTCCTCTATCGCCTGTCAAATCAAA
>JABXJU010000457.1 GCA_013375405.1 Candidatus Helarchaeota archaeon | reverse complement strand
CCTCGGAAGATGGAGTCAGATAAACAAAAGGAAATTCAAAATATTTTCCGAAAATTTGCTGGTAATAGAGCATTGTCTGTTTTTAAAGAACTCGGCGCCTCCTCCGCTGAAGAAGTCTCTCTTGATAAGATTAATTCTTGTCGTCGTCAACTTGATAAAATCATTATGGGTGAAATTTTGGGTCTTACTAAAGAAGAGCAACTTGAGATCTATCGGGGAGTGGTAGATTTAGTCAAATCAAGACTTGAAAAGGCGAAAAGTGTTGGCAAAAGACAAAGGACTAAAGAGGGGATTGATATTGATTTACTGACTAAGACTGTAATGGAAAAAATTGGTAGTGAAACCTTGGGTAAATTCTATCAAGAGAAAATATTGAACCAAAAGACATTGTATTCAAAAACTCTCCCAGAGCCTGCTGATGAGATGAAAGTTGAACGAGACCTTTATGGTTGGAGACTCTATTCAGGTAGAAGGTCTATCGAGTGTAAGTCTGAGTCCGAAGCACGATACCTGAAGGTATGGCTTGAGGCAGGAGTAAGAAAGGTCAAGATACCAAAAGATAAAAATTACTTAAAAAATATTGTTTCAGAACTTGAGGCAAGCAAAAAGAAAATAGATGCGATAATCAATTCTTATCTTAGCTCAATTCTCGATATAAAACTCCGCAATAGAATCCTCCGCCAACTCTGGCAACATCTTACAGAAGGCGCTTCTTAGCAATGACCCAGAAAATGAGGCTAAATATAGATGAGGAGAGGATATAATTGCCAAATAATAACAGAATTATGAATGAACCGAACGTCAAATACCACAACCTAATACTTTCTGAGCTATTTGCAAATGAAGATTATCCTCAACTAAAAGAGGGGCTAGATAAGTTATTTGGTGATTATATACAAAAAAGAGATCGGAGTCGCATGATTATCAGAAGGTATGAAGATTTTATTCAAAATGCAGCTCAAATATTATGGGGCGGTGGAGATTTG
>JABXJU010000456.1 GCA_013375405.1 Candidatus Helarchaeota archaeon | reverse complement strand
CATTTCCTTGGCTCAACCAGGATTATATCGCCGCCAGGTATGGATTCATTAGAGGGGGGAGCTTGATGCTCTTGAAGAGTTTCCCACCCGAAACTCTCGCCTTTCACATCTCCGGCATTAGGCTCTCCCACTTACTAATATAATCGGCACCAGGGCAACGGTCGACCCCGACTGTTGCCTTTATTTTTTTTGACCGATTAGCAATAAGGCGGGCGGATGAGATTCTGAAGAAGGATAAGCTAAACGCTCAACTCCCCTTCCTGATCATCACGAAGTCCTAAAAAACTTATTGGTAATAAAATTGCTGCGCTGAATAACGCAAGATGGTTTGCATGACGCCAATAGTATTTTCTGTTATTCTTACTTGCTCTCTAATCTCCAGCTACCCTGATATATTTGTTGACATTTGATACTTTTATGATAAGATTTGAAATAATATCTAAAATAAACAGAGCAAAAATAAACCTTTAGTTGATAACATATTTTGGAGGGAAATTCATGAAGGTACTTTTTACCTACCGTTCGATAACTGGGAATACTCGCAAAATAGTCGAAGCCATGTATGAGGAAATACAGGCGGACAAAGAGATTAAGACATTTGAAGAGACTGAATCCCTGGAAGGCTATGACCTGACATTTGTTGGGTTTCCCATTGAGGGATTCGGACCAGGATATACCGCGGAGAACTTCCTTGCCCAACATGTGAAAGGGAAACGAATCGTGCTTGTAATTACCCATGCAGCAAATGAAGAATCAGCTTTGCTTCAGGACTGGCTCGACTTATGCCGAGATGCTGCTGAGGGGGCCGAAATCGTCGGTTTGTTTCACTGCCAGGGAGAGCTGAGTAAACAAGTCGCTGATGCAATGTTGAAATCAGCAGACCCCCAGTTAGTAGCCTGGGCAAAAATGCGTGACGACACATTAGGTCAACCCGATGCCAGCCGCATTGAAAAAGCCCGAATGTTTGCTAAGAAAATCATGGAAAAAGA
>JABXJU010000209.1 GCA_013375405.1 Candidatus Helarchaeota archaeon | reverse complement strand
GAAATATTCACTTTTATTATGAGGAAAGGATTAAAAAATCTGTTATAAAAATATAAGTTGTCGAACTTAAGTTATATGATGGTTTAAAATTGATGTTATTTTATTGGGATTTACTTCCTGAAGATGATAATATCTTAGATTGCATCCATATTATAATAACAAATAGACTATTCGGGACTTTTTTCACGGGGGATGGACGCTATCATATCAGATCAATCTTATGTAGCAAGTTATCACTCATCTCAACGGCTGGAATAGTGGAAGGACCAGCAAAACCGAGATTGTTTTATAAACTAAAACACCAAAGTTCTGCGTTGGGAACAAACATTCCAATAGAGATCTTTAAAGACCAGTTTAAGGGTCAATTCATAGATTATGATGATCCCAATTTAACAGAAGTTCTTAAAGGATTTGTGAGTCAGGCGCTTTTTTTTAATTTGAAGGGAGAACCCTTTTGTTCTGAGAAGGATTGTAGGTTATTTAATGCACATTGGCAATCTGACCTTATAAATGCGCAACTCTTACAAGCAAAGTTTTGCTTAAAACACGAAAAAAATTTAGAAAAATTAAGATCAAAGAGGGCTCTCATAACTGATAATAGATCTTAGAGCATTGGAGAAGGTGGTTTTCTTATAGCACTCTTTTTAACTTGTATAATGGGGGGATTCACCTGCATTTCTCTATCCCGGAGATCTAATACTGCTTTGCCAAGCTGAGAAAATGCATAAGCTGGAAGGATCGTTCCAAATTTAGCTACATGTTTATTTTTCGGTTCAAGAATCTTGCGAATGAATTTAGAAGAGCACCCGTGAGAAATATCAGATTGAATTATATATTTTTCATCTTTTTCGGTGACGCCTGTCACATGTATTAATATAATTAACATTGTAATAGCGTGATCCTTTTCTATCGTGCGTAAAATCTCAACGCTTTTTAATTCATGGCCGGCAATAGTTACTCCAATTTTCTCATAACCTAATTCAATCGCTTTTTCGACGCCTTTAACTTGATCGATACTTGCTTTTTCTTTATCCACGATATGAGTCCCTAATTTTTCTAATTTATTAATAATTTGAGGCATTGGAAACGTGCTAATCAGGGCAGGACTCACCATACCTATTCCTTGAATAATGTATTTATCAGAAGATATTACGGATCCTGCACCATCACAAGGAACAATTGATGCTTCAATGATTTTATTATCCATTGCTGTCATGAGACACTCGCTGGCACCATAACCAACCCCCTGAAATTTAAACCGCAGAATTCTGTTGTTTTTACATAGCCCATAAGTTTTAATTTTCCATTGCATGCTTTTAATGATGTCGGCTTTATTCAATGTTTCTGAATGCCAGCCGGAATATTCTCTAATGGGGCAATATTGTATTAAAGGATCTGAAGCTGAAATTATCTTGCCGTTCTCATTAACTTCAACTTTAGCCTTAGCACATTCCCATACGTATATTTTCTTAGTCATCAAAGTTATCAATCCAGAATGAAACTCAAACCACTAATTCATTCAATTTTTCAAGCACAATTTCAGCGGCCTTTTTCCCTGATAATAGCATTGCACCGAATGTTGGCCCCATCCGAGGAAGACCATAGGAAGTTGAAACAGCCATCCCTGCGACGATTAAACCAGGGTGGATTTCGCCCGTATGCTCAACAACTAAATCCTCTGATTGCTCCACGAACATAGCACCCATGCCTACCATTCTGAGAACTCCCCGATCCTCGAGTGCTTTGACCACCCACGCATCATGACCTGTCGCATCGATTACGTATTTTGCTTCAAGAGCTATCGGATCAACACATGTTATTTCTCGGGGGAGGGCAGAAACCGGAGTCCAATTAATAACAATTCCTGCAACTCTGGAGTTTTCCCGTACGACGATGTCATCAAATTTACACATATTGAAGACTGTAACACCAGCATCTGAAGCCGCGGCGATTAATTTCGAACAAGCTTGTGGTCCAGTTGTATAATAAAGGCCTGGCATGAATTCCTTGTAGGTAACATTGAGCTCGTCGAATACTTCATGAGCGGGTGCACGAACGGTTACTGTATTCATTAGAAATCCGCCAATCCAGAATCCGCCACCAAGATAATTGTTTCTTTCAATAATTAAGGTTTTTACACCTTTTTTGGCTAGTTCTTTACCTGCCATTAGTCCTGCCGGACCAGCGCCAACTATAATCACATCATTTTCCGCATGCTCTTCTAAATCTCTTCCGAAAATAGTAACAATAGCTCGGGTAACATCCTTTTCTCCAATTTTAGCAAACATTATCCTCAACTCTATTTTAATTTACTAATTGACAGGAAGTTAACGGTGTTATATAAATGATATTACACTATTAAATTCATAAATGTTTATAATGAATTATGAAAATTCTTTCAAAGATGATATTATTATTGAAAATCTCGAATTTATAGCTTAATTAATAGAAAAAAGAAATTAAGAATAAGATGAGCTAACTTCAATTAAATCCTTTAATAATTATATTATATAACGATTTAAGAAAATCTCTTTGAAAGTTTTGCAATCCGATGATAAAAAAAGTGATTTGAAATGGTAGAATATTGGCGATTGCTCAAACTAGGGGGAATTGACCCTCTTGAAACACAAATGGTATATGAGGCAGTGGCTATATCTAGAGAAAAAGGATTAATTCCTGATACGATAATATTTTGTTGGCCGAAAGATCCGCTGGTATGTATAGGGTTTCATCAAGAGGTGGAAAAAGAAATTGACCTAGATTACTGCAAGAAAATCAATATTCCAATTGTTAGAAGGATTTTAGGGGGAGGCGCCGTATATTTGGATGCAGGTCAGTTATTTTATCAAATTATCGCCTCGGAAGATAATCCTAAAGTTCCTAATACAATCAATAAAATATTTGCAAAATTATTACAGGCACCCATTCTAACTTATCATGATATTGGGATTCCCGTAGAATATAAACCAATTAATGATATCCAGATTGAGGGGAGAAAGATCAGTGGGAACGGAGGGGGAAAGGTAGGAAATATAGATATTTTAACTGGAAATCTCATATTGGACTTCAATTATGATCAAATGGTGAAAATTTTAAAAGTACCTAGTGAAAAATTTAGAGATAAAATCGCATCATCCCTCAGAGAAAGATTGACGACCATATTACGTGAGACAGGTAAGGAACCCGATAAAGACAATCTAATGACATTATTAAAGAAAAATTTTGAAAAAGTTTTGGAAATTGAACTGCAAGAAAGCCAATTGACTAAAGATGAAACAGTTATATTATCCGATTTGCGTGAAAAATATTTATCGAACGATTGGATTTTTAGAACATCCTTGAGACATCTAGATTTGCTGGCAAAATCACAAAAAATTACTGAAACTAAACGCACTATTAAAATCGCCGATGGCGTTTTTGTTTCCGAAAGTGTCTTCAAATCAGTAGGCGGTCTAATCCGCGTTACAATGGAAATTGTTGATAAGAAAATAAATGACATTTTAATATCTGGTGATTTTGAATTCTTTCCAAAAGAGAAATTAGCAGATCTAGAGAGCCAATTAGTGGATCTAGAGTTAGATGAAGATATACTTACTAAAACTGTAGAGCAATTCTATAAGGATTATGAAGTTCAAGCACCTGGAACAGAGCCTCGCGACTTTGTAAAGACGATTTTACAAGCAGTTCAGAAAATCTAAAAAATTTCCTCAGAAAAATGGAGTTATCTCATAAAACGGAAGCCAAGAGAAAAAGAAGAAAAAGATTGGTTGACCCTTGCGGGGGTCTGTCCGCGCCATTCTATTCTTTATAATGACGCTTCATCCGGAACCAATTTGAATTTCACGATCGACGATTCGCTGGCCGTCCTTGTCGATAACGACGAGATGGGCGGCGCACGATAGTCAGCAGTCAAAGTTCCTAACCACCACGCGGAGGGGACCACGCCTGTAATCCCCTTTTCCAGGAGGTTAAGAACCCGTTCTTGCACGACATCTTCAGGAATCCCTGATAAATCAACCATTTTTAATTCTCCAAATTAGTTTTTTTACTTTAACATTGGCTCAGGTAAGGTGATATCCTTCAAAGCGTTTTGTTCGAAGATTTGTTTCGCCACAGCTTTTAAGGTCAGCTCAATGCCGCCAATATTATTATTGGTAGCAACGATGAGATTGGCCTTGGTGATTATACCTTTGTCATCAGTCCAATAGTTATGAATTAGACTTCCTCGCGGAGCCTCCACCATGCCGACGCCACGTCCTTCTTTGGGTTGAACATCTGCCAATTTAATGTCGGTCGAAACAATTTCTGGGTCTTCCAATAGAGTTTTGATCTTTTCAAGAGCCTGAACTGTTTCGATGATGCGTGCCCAAATATAGCTGAATACGAAATGTGACGGCCGACCGCAGACTTCTCGGAATTTCTTCAAGAGGTCTTTCGCCATAGGAGTTTGCATATCTTCCGCAACATTAATTCGAGCTAACGTATTGGCCCGCCAGACACCTTCAGGATATCCTGCGGCCTTGTAATACATATGTGTAGCCATTGAGTGGGGAGCAACATACTCTGCAGCAACGGTATTATATTCTTGTGGATCCACTTCCGCTACGATCTTGCCTTCTTTATCCATGATACGCCAAAGTCCATCCCAGATAGTGAGTTCCTTCTTATCTTTTGTAACTAACCCGCAATAATAGGTGGGTATCGTTCCAACCTTAGTAATGACGTCTAAGTAGTCATTAACGAGTTTATCACCCAGTTCGATTACAGTTGTACCTATCTCAAGCATTCTTGGGACCAATTTCAGCAATTTATCACGGTCTTCTTCGGTTAGAGGCTTTGTCTGCCCGCCAGGGATACCAGTCACGGGGTGGACTGATTTACCACCGACAACGGCACAGATATCCTGCCCGAATTTCATTGCTTCGATCACAGCTTTCCCGACATCAGGAAGTGCTTTGATCACGGCAACGACGTTGCGTTTTTCAGGCGGGGCAAGTGGTCCAAAGAGAAGATCTGGTAATTGGAGGGCGGCAATGTGTAAGACATGGCTTGAAAATTGTTTGCCATTAATCATGAGTTCTCGAAGTTTCCATGCAGGTCGAGGGGGATTAATACCCCAACAAGCTTCAACTGCCTTAACGGAAGCAAGATGATGGGGGATAGGACAAATGCCGCAGATTCTCGGTACTATTCGTGGTGCATGTTCCGCAATTCGCCCTTCGAGGAATTTCTCAAAGAAGCGTGTAGAGGAAACATTGAATTGAACATCTTCAACTGTGTTATTGTCACCTAATTTTATGGTGATTTCGCCATGACCTTCGAGCCGTGTGACAGGATCAATTTTTAACGTTTTTGTCATTCATTTCACCTTTCATTACTTTTTTCATTATAAATTTCTTATTATATTCTTTCATTCCTCAAATTATAGTCCTTTTAATTCAAATCCGTCGGTTTTTTTAGTCGCATGGTACTTCAGATTGATGCTATCGAAGGATTCGCCCATTGCTAACGCCAGTAACTCCGTTATATAAAGAACCGGTAGTCCTCTCATGACATCGATTTTCTGGAAGCAGGCAGGACAATTAACTACGATACAATTTGCCCCAGCGGCTTTAGCGCTGTCTATCTTGTTCTGTGTAATAGTATCAGCAGTTTCTTTACTCAAGTAGGATGCTCCATTGCCGCAACACAGATCTTCGTCCTCATAGTCAACAACAGTGGCTCCAGTAGCTGCAATGATATCACGTTGTTTTTTCGGCTTTTTAGGATCATCTGATTTCAGTAATTCAGAAGGACGTGCGTAATGACATCCCGCATGAATTGCGACTTTTAAGCCACTCAATTGTTTAGTAACGGCTCCTTGAATTGCAGAGAGGTTGTTATGTAATATATGCACAAAGTGGTTTACTTTACTAGTGCCCTTCACTTCTTTTCCAATTTTTGCCAAGACTGCATTGGCCTTTGCTTTTTCCGCATCATTCTGTAACTCATGATTTGCCACAGCTAAGGATTGATAGCAACCGTTGCAAAGCGAAACGATATCTTTCCCTTCAGCTTCTGCAAGGGCTAAGTTCGCTGCACCCATTGCTAGCCATACATCACTATCGACTGAGTGAAAGCCGACAGGTTCTGGACAGCAGGCGAAGGGAGCATCTGAAACTTGGATTCCTAATTTATTAAGGACTAGTCTTGCAGATTGTTCAAGGTGCGGTAGGCGGTTTGGGATTGTGCAACCTAAAAATAATTTCATTTCGGCCATTTTTTACACCTCTATAGTACCTCATCCAATTTGTATTCTTTAAAGATTGTTTGTACATCACTTACGGAGGGTTTAGGTAAATCTTTAAGCCCCATTTGTTCTCGGCGTCGTTGAATAGCAGGTTGGTCTGGGATTGCTTTCCCATTTTCCATTATGGTTTTCGCTTGTGCAAGGTAGGCTTCAGGTGCTTCACCAGCTCTGACACTCATGTTTCTTAATAGATAGAAGATATCCACTAATTCAATGTCATTAGGACATACTTCTACACAGTTGTCACAGATTTGACAGGCCCATAGTGCGGGATTCTCCTTTTTTCCAATGATATTACCTTTCATTCCTAAGAAAGAATGCAAGATCAACTTTCTTGGATTGTAGACATCCTCGCCAACCACCGCGGCCACGGGACATTCGTAGGCGCAATGATTACACTGATAGCAGTACATAAGTCGAGCGCTCATGTGTTTATCCATTACTTTTCTTCTAAATTCTACATCAACACTAACATCTACACCCATTTATTTCACCATCCTTGTAAAAGGTTCTGCAGATTTTGCACGCGCATAAGATGCTTTAAGACATACACCTATTGGATCAGGTAATTTTTCTACAATGTCTTTAGGTTCGATACCCTCAGGAAGGATTGTCTTAACTATTTTATCTAGTCCATTCGGATCATCAATTATCTCCTCTAACATGCCGTAACAGCCAATACAACAAGCACCGGCGTTTGGACATTTAGCACCACAGCCAGCATTGGTCATGAAACCCATACAGATATAGCCCTGATTCAAAAGACATGTCTTTGGATCCTTGATTCCTTCATAATCGCGTTTAAGACCAATCAGCTGAATATTTCCGTCATTTCTACTGCAATGTGCGCATACATTCTGTAGTCCAGGTTTGAAGGCATCCGCTTTTGTCAATAGCACTGCAGCAGCACCGATAATGTTTTTCGTTACCTCTGGAAGGCCTGTAAATAATCCAGACAAATTACCAACAACATCAGGGGTTAAAGCATCTAAATCTACTGCAGGCACATTCCCAATCATTTTAGTAGGCAGTGTTTTGCCTTGGGCAGCGGCCTGCAAGACATCCGCTGTTAGATAGACATTTCCTAATTGTGGTAGCCGGAAGTACAAGATAGCGAATTCAAGTATAATTTTTGCAACGGCGGGAGTAACTTCCGTAATACTTGCAGCTAAATTCAAGAGATCTGTTGCTTCAGGTGCGACATTGTTTGTAGGTCCGTATTCACCCATAACGGGTCCTTTATCAGCAGTCCATTTCAGACCAGGAGGTGCGCCTGTAATACCACCAAAACAGGG
>JABXJU010000455.1 GCA_013375405.1 Candidatus Helarchaeota archaeon | reverse complement strand
GACCCGGATTACCAGAGTTATGGTGTGGGCGGCTGGTTGGCGCTCAACGCGTTTCAAGAATTCGCCATAAAGTATCGCGATGTGGTTAAGATTATTTGGACGGAAAATCGGACGGCCCATGCGAAATCCCAGAAAATCTCGGAAGCCTCGGGCATGCGACCTGTGGGCTTACTCCCGAACAAAGACATCTTCCTCACGAAGCGGGAGTCCGACGTTCTGTTCGCACTCTACGCGATGAACGCCCTGAAAACGCGCCGCCCTGAGCCAGTGTTGATCCCTGCTGTCATGCCCATCTTCCGCGTGATCGGAGGACAGTTCCGTCTAGGTAATGCCGTGCCCACACAAGTGCCAAAGACGCACGCGGATGGTTACGCCGTGCGGGGGTTTATCACCACGGATAAGTACGACTATCGCTACTGCACCTACCGTGCGAACGGGAGCGAACTCAAGTTCATGATCAATCCGCGGACACAGGTCGCGGAGAAGACGTGGTTTTCCCCGGATATCGACCCCGCGACGCTCAAGACGCTGCTGCGGTCCGCCCGGATCTTGCTGAACCCCAAGATTTACTACATGGAGTGCTACGTCTCCGCGTTCCAGCCCGAAATCCAGCAGGTCTTCGTCGATTTGGGATACGTCCCGACGGGATACATCCCTGGCTGGGACTTGGTCGATGGTAAACGAGAAGATCGTATTATTATGACGTGGGTGCGGGATCTCCTGCCTTTGGTAAGTATGCAACTGACTCGCCGCGCAATGAAAATTGCAAAATTATTCCTGAGTTGAGGGATGTAATAGTGCGGATGACAGAGATCCCCAGCATTCCTCTTTTTAATATTCATAACGGTTGTAATATTTTCCAAATATTTCAAAGAGAACCGTGTGCATATGACGCACTTTACTACTTGGATTCGGCGCAGGAGTGGAGGAGGTGATCCATAGAATAGAGGACCATGACCATTTTGCATAGGTACCTTTTGGAGACACGAGA
>JABXJU010000454.1 GCA_013375405.1 Candidatus Helarchaeota archaeon | reverse complement strand
TTCATCGCACGACACGGTTCAATGTCTCTTAATAATTGTGGTTTTGCTTCGACGGAAGATATAGATTTAAAATATTCAAAAGCATTTGAATTTGTCATGGATGCCTTAATGTTAGGGGTTGGTGTAGGTTTCGATACAAAAGGATCCGGTAAAATCGTAATTAATAAACCAAAAGAAGGAAATTTTGATTTTGAAATACCTGATAGTAGGGAAGGATGGGTTGAATCATTAAAACTCACGCTTGAGGCATATTTCCTTGGAAAACAAATACCTAAATATGATTTTTCAAAAATTCGACGAGCGGGCGAACCCATCAGGGGATTTGGAGGCATCGCCTCAGGACCAGGGCCTTTAAAACAAATGTTGGAAGATATTCAAGACATATTAGAGGCCCGAATTGGCCAAAAAATTACTTCTATTGACATTGTTGATATCATGAATCACGTTGGAAAATGCGTAGTTGCCGGTAATGTGCGCCGAAGCGCAGAAATCGCCTTAGGTGATCCTACAGACTTAGATTTCGTGACTTGTAAGCAAGATCAAGAAAAATTATATTCTCATCGATGGGCAAGCAATAATAGCGTATTTGCCGTGAAAGGTTTGGATTATTCCTTTATCGCAAATCAAATTGCTGTAAATGGAGAACCAGGTGTTCTTTGGCAAGAAAATGCGAAAGCTTATTCTAGAATGGGAGATAAACCCGATTATAAAGATAAAAAAGCAGCTGGAGTAAACCCATGCGGAGAGCAAACTTTAGAATCGTTTGAGCTATGCTGTCTTGTTGAGACTTTCCCATCTAGGCATGTATCTTATGAAGAATTTCAAGACACTCTAAAATATGCTTATTTATATGCTAAATCGGTTACGCTAGTTAATACTCACTGGAAAGAAACTAATGCAGTGATGTTAAAAAATAGAAGAATGGGCATTTCACAAACAGGTATCATTGAAGCGTTTGTAAAGCATGGAAGAAGAGCAATGTTAGAATGGTGT
>JABXJU010000208.1 GCA_013375405.1 Candidatus Helarchaeota archaeon | reverse complement strand
CCGATCTCCCTTCAAAAAAACCGTCCGGATCGATTTCTAAATGTTGTGAAACGGGATACCAGCCGTTCGCTGCGATTTCTCCTATATCAGTTTTTGAGATGATCTTTTCGAGCAAATCAAGGTAAGTTGAAATCTCGCGCGGGAACGAATCGGTCTCATGCCGGGTGATCCAGTTCAATAACCCTCCTACAGTGAAAAAGCAAACTCCTGCCCGATTACAAATATCTAGCAGCTTGATGATCAGCGTGGGATCTTCGATTCCGAGGCGTAGCGCGACGCGTGCGGGAAGAAAATGATGTCCCGTAAAAGAGGTCAACCCTTGATAGGGGCCTGCTGGGACATGGAAGTCAGTTCTGCAAGCAACTATACAACCGCCACATGCGAGATTGTGCTGGAATTTATGTTTCTTCCAAATTTTTGGACCGAATTTCTTCTTCCACTCTCGATATGGCACATTACCTTCATAAACGAGAGGCGCTTGTAAAGCCCAACCTGATGTAATCCCTAAATCGTGAAATTGCTTTAATAACGGGACAGCCCTAATTTTTTGCCGGAGTTCCCGTGCTAATTTTAAAAATTCGGGTGGATGGGCAACTTTTACTCCTTTCGTTCCAAATGTTACAATGGCCTTGAGGTTTTTCGATCCCATTACGGCTCCAAATCCAAATTTTCCCAGATGCCCACTATAATCCACTAACGCAAGCGCATATCGCACCAGTTTTTCGCCCCCTTTTCCAATCGCAAGTATTCCGGAGAGCGGATTTTCGTGGAGGAACAGATCTGTTGTTTCATAAATATCTTTAATGCCCCATAGGTTTTCTGCGGAATTAATTTGAATTTCATCATTCGTAATTTTAAGATAGACAGGCTTTTCGGCCCTTCCTGTGATAATAAGATGATCAAATCCCGCATTTTTAAGCATCATCCCGAAGCGCCGGCTTCCAACGACTGCGTTATCTATAAAATGCAACTTCTTAGGGGTTGCTATAATCGGAGATTTGGTGGTTCCGATAACTTTCCCTGCGCCTGGAAATAAAGTTCCCACTAATGGCCCAGTACCAAGAATAATAGTATTTTCTGGTGCAAATGGATCTGTGTTGGGTGCTTGATAATCCCAAAAGAGCCGATTATTTATTCCATATCCCCCTAAAAATTTTGAAATGTATGTTTCAGATAGTGGAAAGGGCCGTATTTTTTGGGAGCTTAAGTCAATATGTGCTATTTTTCCTGCAAAGCCAAAATATTTCATCTATTTCCCTCCTACATGCTCTAAAGCCTTATAAGCGCAATATTGAGTACAAAGCCAACAATTCGGAATACAGCTTTCTGAGAATTTAATCTCTGTTTGGACCCAAGTATTTCCTACAAAGGATCCTGGTTTTATTTGGATGTGTGCTTGCGAAGGATTAAAGGATTTGGAATAAGTGAAAGAACAAATTAACATACAACTTAGGCATTGTGCGCAATTATCTGGGTTAATTTTAATGTTTTGCTTAGATTCCTGCAATTTTTTAAAGCTTCCTACCAGTTCCTTTCCGAAAGATATTATATTTTTTACAATAAGTTTTAAAATGTGGGGTTCCTCCATCGTCTGCAATAATATTCATCACTTTATGAGGTTCCAGCACTTGCATGCCACTTACTATTGTGACACCACGGTCAAAAAGTGGTTCTGGGACAAATCCTGCCGATGGGCCAACGACTGCAACTTCCTTAGCAGTTTTAATCCATTTCAATAAGGTTTCGAGGGTATTATTTGCGATTGCTGATCCCGTAATAAGAACAATATCTGCCTGATGTAAATAATCTTGAGTAGTTTCTAGACTTTTCATATATGGTAATTTCGTATTGTTTAATCTCTTGTCAATAACCACGAAATCTTCCACTAGTTCTTGAAGTTTCGGGAGAAATGCTTTAATACCACCGATCATTACCACCCGATCCGTTTCCTCAAATTCGATATGGTCGATCGGATCGGTATCAAATGTAAAATGATAGTTTTCTGAATGTTCCTTTAAAATATGTTGAGAAATGGCGTTTAGAGTTGAGATTCCAATTAATTTTTCCAAATTTTCGTTTGAATCTTTCGCAAATTGAAGTATTTTAACAATATCAAGTTGGTCCATAGATTTAACACTTCGGACATACTCACATGAATCAATAGGCTCTTGGTTATAAACTGAGAAGCACATTCCACAGGATCCATCTTCAAGCAGCGTGGCAGTAAATCGAAATCCCTTGCTAATTTTCTTGATACGCAAAGGATGTTGCTCGATTACCTCCAAAACCCGTGCAATTAAGTCATCAATAAGAGTGCCCACATTTTAAACTCCATTAATTTTATTATGGAATCACTTTGATAATTAATAAACAAAGTCTGAACTTTTATAAAGATCATTTCTGTGAAGATAGGATGGTTCCAACTAAAAATCCACGTGTCCCGATTCAACAGGATGGCGATAAGTTAATTATCGGGGATCAAACAATTTTTTTCAAAAGCTCCACGTCGATGAACGAATTATCAGATGAATCTATTGATATTATTATAACAAGTCCTCCGTACAATCGAAAAAAGAAATACGCTGATGAATATAATGATAACTTACCTGAAAATGAGTATTATCAGCTATTAGGAAACGTTTTTTCTGAATGTTTCCGCGTTTTGAAAAAAAATTGCTTATTTTTTCTAAATATAGGTGACGCAGCGAATGATCAAGGAAAAAGTGAGCATGTAGCACAAATTGCAGAAAAATCAGGATTTACTCGAATACAAACAATAATTTGGGTAAAAAGTTTTCTTGGAAAAGGGCATTATACTCCCTCAGGCGGCAATCGTAGGCTCAATAATCTCTGGGAATATATTTACATGTTCGCTAAAGGACAAAATTATCAAATAGATCCTAAAGCAATTGGGATTCCCTATGCAGATAAATCCAATATTGGGCGTTATTCTGATGTGGATTTAAGGGATCCGGGTAATGTGTGGCTAATAAATTACTCATTGACCACAGGAAAGACCATAAAGAAAGGCCATGAAGCCCCATTTCCAATTGAACTACCTTACCGTTGTATTAAATTAGCTAAGAAAATAAGAACAGTACTTGATCCCTTTGGTGGAATTTGTAGCACTCTAGCTGCTGCTCACTACCTGAAACTCAAAGGATTTGCGTATGAAAAATATCCGAAAATTGATGTCATCAAAAATCGAATTCTGAATTCACAATTTACCCCTCAAAAACAGATTCTTATTCCAGATATGGAAAAAGCTATCCAATATTTGAGCGATCTCTTCAATAAATTAGCAGATATATATCCATTAACCGACTTGAATAAATTCGTTCGATCGAAATTTTCATCGAAGAAATTAGAGAGACTTTTATGCATTTTGAGGGATTTTAATTTGGAATCTGACTTCTTAGAACAAATATCCCGAAAACTAAACAAGGAAAGATTAAAATCTGAGAAATTAGAAAAATTTTTAAAGTAGATATTACAAGTAAGCTTAGATTGAATTACTACCATATGAAAAGGTTCAATTGTGTGGTAAATAATGGATACGTACGGAAAAACATATACATATAAAATGGTTCTTTTTGGAAATGAAGCAGTTGGGAAACTTCATTGGTAGAACGTTTTATAAATAATAAGTTTGAAGAAGATTATCTAAGCACGTTGGGATATAATGCTTACCAAAAGCAAATAATTTATCAGAATTTTACGATCTCTCTAATGATTTTTGATGTAGGTGGGCAAGAAAAATTCAATGCCTTAAGAAAAAAATATGCCACAGGCGCAAATACCGCATTTATAATCTATGATATAACTAATCGAAATACTTTTGCCAATGTAGGGGCTTGGAAAAACGAGTTATACCAAATTGCTGGAGGTATACCATTTATAGTTATTGGAAATAAAGCAGATTTACAAGCTGAACGCCAGGTTCCTACAGATGAGGCAGCACAAATGTGTTCAGCATTGGGCGCTTTAAGTTTTTTTGAGACATCTGCTAAGACAGGGGCAGGCGTGGAGGAGGCATTCCAAAAGTTGGCGCTTAAGACTTATGAATTTTATGTCACTTAGAATGTAAAAAAGTACATAATCCTGAAAGACCTTAAATTAAATCAACAATTAAGGTTGACCACCCAAAATTCTTCGCCCCATAACCTTTTGACTTATTAATTCTTTTTTAGCGTTCTCTGGATTAAAATACGTCCAGACTATTGCGTGGAAACAGCTATCCCACTACCATTGATGTTGATAAGTCCCTGGACTAGGACATGTATAGAAATATTCATCATTATGAACCAAATTATTTTCTAATACTGCCCGCGCTCTTTCCTTAATCTCAGCGATGCTACTTAAATAATCATTTCCGTAAAGTTTTAAGAATATTTTATATACCTTATTTAAAAGGACTAAAAATGTATATGGAATTTTTATTGAAGGTAAGAATGAAACATTTAAGTTAAACAAATTGGATGATTTGGTACAAAGGAGGATCGATTATAGCACAGAAAAAAACCCAATTTAAAATTGTTTTCGCTGGTTTAGATAATAGTGGAAAAACTTCAATTCTCTACGCCCTAGAAGATAAATTTAGTCTACTTAATCCCTCTCCAACCATGGGCATTGAGCGAGATACTTTTGAAGCATTGGGCTTTCCAATAACTCGCTGGGATTTAGGAGGACAAACGAAATTCAGAGCAACCTATTTAGGGAATGAACGCACATTTGCTGATACTGATCTAATGTTTTTTATACTTGATATCCAAGATCGCTCGCGGTTTGGAGATGCAGGCGAATATTATGAACATATTTTAGGTATGTTTGAAAAGTTGAATCAAGATCCCCCAATTATATTATGTTTTCATAAGGCAGATCCAGATCTAAAGGAAGATGACCGTATTTTAAGCAATATCCAAGTAGCTAAACAAGTTTTTCGCCGAAAATCGCGATATTTTACTGTTCAGATGTTTGAAACTACCATTTTTGAGAAATGGAGTCTAATACTTGCATTCTCAAAGGGATTACTAAAGCTTTCACCAAAATCAATAATTCTTGATCAGCAGCTTCAGGGTTTTGCAGAACAATTGAACTCACAGACTGTTCTTCTGCTGGATGAGAATGCGTTACTTTTTGGGCAGTATTTTCAAGATAAAGAGAGTTATGAAATTTGTCAAATAGTTTCTCCCCACCTCGCGACTATGGCAGATAAGGTAATCAAACATGGCGCGACTTTTGATTTATTCCAAGTTAAAATGGGAGGGGGCGCGGGATGGGTCTTCTTCCGTGACATATCAATAGAAGACAAACGTTTTTATCTAATTGCTCATAATACCAAGGCTGATAATATTAGACTTATTGATGAAAATCTTCCTCAGTTTGAACAAAAAGTTACTAACACCATTAAATCCTTTTTTATCTAAATTGGGGGAAGTGAATTTTGTCTAAATCAAAAAACCCTTTTAAAATCGTCTTTTGTGGGTTGGATAATAGCGGAAAAACTAGTATATTACTCGTACTCGAACATAAATTCAGTTTATTAACTAATGTGGCACCAACCAAAGGAGTTCAACGGCGCGAGTATAGTGTATTAGGATATCCAATTGTAAAATGGGACGTGGGTGGTCAGTCACCATACCGAAAAGAAGCCATCGAAAAAAATAAATTAGATTCAACAGATCTCTTGTTTTATGTGATAGATATTCAAGATTCCGATAGATTTAAGGAATCATTGAGTTATTTATCAGAAATAATAGATTATTTTCGAAATACTAACCAAGAAATACCTCATTTCATAGTTTGCTTTCATAAATTTGATCCAGATCTCGCCCATGATCCTCAAATTCAAGCAAAAATCGAAAAGCTTGAGATTAAATTACAGAAATTAATTGATTTCGACTATCAAATATTTCATACAACAATTTATGATAGTTGGACGCTGCGAAAGGCATTCTCTAAAGGGCTTTTAAAACTATCACCCAAATCTACATTGCTTAATTCCATATTAGACGATTTTCTTGAAATGACACAATCTGATACCCTCCTGCTTTTAGATAAAGATGCGCTTATATTCAGTGAAAGCTATCGCGATAACGAGAGCTACCAATTATCTAATCTTATTGCACCCCATTTAGCCACGATGGCAGATAAATTAATGAAATATGGAAAAGATATCGAGGTGTTTGAAGGTAAAATTAGAGGTTGGATCTATTTTAAACCAATCACTTTGGGAGAAAAGATCTTTTACATTGTAGTTTTCAACGAAAAAAGTGATTATCTTGAGGAAATCAACTCTGCCCTCCCAAAACTCACTGAAAAAATCGCAAATACACTTCAAACGTTTTTTATATAAGCACCTGCTTATAACTATTTGAAAAATTAAGTTATGTAAAATCCCTTACAGATGGTGGAGGATTTATGCCTGAAGATAAAATAAATAAGGAGAATGAAAGGAAATTACGCGTCGCATATGAGGCACTCGAGGAATGTAATAAATTACATGAATCAACAGGTCGCGATAAAATACCAC
Organism: Candidatus Helarchaeota archaeon; assembly: GCA_013375405.1. The sequence goes on along the minus strand of JABXJU010000208.1, from coordinate 1,103 downwards.
TTGATGAAGTCGCTGAAAATTTAGCAATAACAAAAGAAGAAATTCAAAATAGTTTCGACTCTTTGGTAGAAGAAGGTGTGATCGGTGATGATGGCGACCGAGAACATATGAACTACGATGAAAGTGGGGAATTACTAGAATTAATATATCAACTCCTGCTAGCTCTCACCCGCCAGAGAGAGAAAAACAAACAAGAAAAGGAAGAAGTACCAATCCACTATATAGAATAGATGCTTAAAAAATGAGTAATGTATGTAAAAAATAATTAGTATATTAAGTCTTCTTAAAAATGAAAATTAAACATGTCTGTTCAAAAACTTTGAATTTAATTAAAGCGGAATTTAATGACCTTTAAATCGCTTTGATAGATATAATAAAGATTTAATTAAATATTTCTTTATGGAAATTATTTCTAGTAACTTTTTGTTTCTATTCCACTTATAATAGGATGGTAAGTTTCTAGATAGTCTATAAAAGAAAAAGTGTTTTTTTACTCTATACTCTCATAAAGGAATTAGACCAAAATGTCAAAGAAATCTTTTAAAAAGCCAAGCGCATAGTGAAAGTAATTTGAAAAAAAGTTAAAAAGATTTTTTCGGGGTGGAACGCACATGAAAACAATATCAGTGAACATCCCAGTGGCCTTCGTAAAAGGCTTAGAAGAACTCGTAAAAATTGGGTTATATGCCAATCGGAGCGAAGCCATTCGCGTTGCAATCAGGGATTTGCTAAAGAAGGAATTATATAATCATGAACTTTCATTCACATCTATTGAAGAGAAAGATGAAAAATACACTAAAGAACAGCAAATTATCACTATCTAAAAAATCAAACAATATATTTTTTCTTTTTTTATTAAACAGGGAGATAAAAAAATGGGTAAATTATTGTGGGAACCTTCTAAAGAACGTATTTTGAATGCAAATATTTCGAAATTTATTGATTACGTTAACAATAAACATGGTCTTGAAATTTCATCTTACAACCAATTATATGATTGGTCCGTTGAAAAAATTCCAGATTTTTGGGCTGCCCTCTGGGATTTCGTAGGAATCAAAGCATCCCAAAATTATAAAGAAGTTGTTGATGATTTAAACAAGTTT
>JABXJU010000207.1 GCA_013375405.1 Candidatus Helarchaeota archaeon | reverse complement strand
TAGATTTCGGTGGTTGAGAGGGATTTGTGCCCAAATTCTTCTTGTATCACTCGAATATCCATTCCTCCCTCAAGTAAAAGGCGACCCGTGGTATGTCGACATTTGTGTGGGGTGATCTTCTTTTTTAATCCAGCTTTTTCACGACATTTTTTTACGATTCGTTGGATCGTTCGCTTACTTAGACGTCTTTTCTGTCGATTTAAAAATAGAGCATCTCTGTCTTCAGAATTAGTTGTAATGTCTCGTTCGTTCTCAATATATTCTTTCATTAATTGAATAGTTATGGGATCTATATCTATAATTCGTTGTTTCTTCCCTTTTCCTTTAACAACTTTAACAGTGCAATTGGATTGATCAATATGAGTAATATTTAACGCTTCGACCTCTGAAACACGCATTCCAGTTGCCAATAAAAGGCGTAAAACCAATTGATCTCGTAATGATTCAGCTGCCTGAAGAAAAACTTTGTATTCCTCGTTATCCATAAAAACTGGAATTGATTTCTCAATTTTTGGAGTCTTGATAGTCTTAGTAGGATCCACTTCAATATATCCTTCTTGATGGCAGAATTTGAAGAATGACCGGAGGCAACAAATTTTCCGATGAAGACTCCTATCACTGTAGTTTCTATCAGAATCTAAAAAATACAAGAAATTCCTAATATCCGATTTTGTGATTGAGGAAAGCGAAATTAGTTGAAGATTCGTAGGTTCCCCATGGTCACTCCTTAAATCATCTATAAATCTGAAAAAAAGCAGCAAATCTGTCTGATAGCCATAAATCGTAAGCGGCGAATATCGGGCTTCGATTTTGAGGTGCCGAAGAAATTCTTTTACTTCGGGGAGATGATTTAAGAAATTAATTAGATTCTCATTCATACAAACACCTGTCGTGAAACTTAAATTTCACGACATTTTATTCTCATAATCAAACTTTGAAGCTGCATAATATCCCCATATTGGTTTTCAAATTGTTGAAAATCTAAATTTTAACTAATTGTAGAAAAAGTTCCCCCTAATTTATAATCATGAGAACTTTACGTTCAATTAGAATCAATTACGATTTTCGCAATATTTATGATCGCTAATTGAAAAAAATGAAAAAATTCGTAATGTTTAATATGAATCCCTTAATAATATTTATTGAGTTCACAAAAAAAGAAGTAATTTATACGTAAATAAGTAATAAAGGCTAATTAGATTGACCAAAGAGGAAATGGAGTCTTCTGGATTGTCGGACGATACATTATTTATATCTAGAAGCAGTAGAGAAGGTAAGGGGGCTTTACTAAATAAGATTGTTAACGAACTCATGAAAAATTGCGATACTATATTAGCAACTATCATCGCAGACTGGCAGGGTCTGTCATTTGCAAGTAAATTACCGAAGGATGTTAATGAGGATGAGATCTCAGCAACCACACTCTTTACTTTAGAAGGCGCTGAGGGAACTCGTAAAGAACTTGAAAAATCTCTGCTCGGAAACAAATTATCTTATCTTATAATGGTTACTGAATTTCAAAAAAAGCCTAAATATATGATTATATTTCCCATTGATTCCCTTGGATATATCGCATCTGTCTCCCACACACGGGAAGATATGGGTGTAATAATTCAAAATATGAAAATTGCAGCTTATAAAGCTGCACAAATTCTTGTCGTTCCAGAAAAGGCAGGTGCGAAAGCCGAAGCGAGCGTAGAACATCTTCTTGCTCCTAAATACGATCAGTTAATGAAAAAATTAGAAGCCTTAAAAAATGTGAAACTTCCCTTCCTTGAAACCCCACATAAAAAGGAAGAACTAACCCAAGTTCCACTCCCCATACCCCCCACGGGAGCTCCTCCTCCCGAAATTCCTACAATAGTAGCTCCTCCGGTTAGTGGACCTCCTACTCCCCCCGAACTTCCCCTTGATTTTATTGAAGTCGAGACAGAATTCGATGATTTAGAACCTGAAATTATTCCGTGTCCTGAGCTATCTAAGTTTCAAATCTCCTTTAAAGATGCAAAGGGCATTAAATACACAGTCATCCTTCAGGCTTTGAATCAACTCGATGCCCAAGTACAATTAAAAGACCGCCAAAAATTCAATCCTATTGAAATCATTGAAATCCTAAAAATCGAATAAATATATTGAATTTTCATAAGTTTAGAGAAGTTATAACATATTTTTAGTAAATTTTCTCTTCTTCTTTCTTTATATCTTTTATATTCCATTCATATCGAATCTTGTCATATATTTCAGAACTGATCTCCCGAGTAATAAGACGGCCATGCTCGGGACAGGTGAGATAGATAGTGACATTTTTTTTCGTAATGGCTGTATCCAGAACCTCTGCTTCCCGGAAACATTCTTCACACCGAAATATTTTATCAGCTAATGGTAAATACAAATCCATCAAATCCTCATAAAAAAATACTAGGGATGTCGTCTCTATTTGTTGATCTACTGGACAAACGACAGTAGCTTCGCATGTAAGGGTATTTTTACCTTTCTTGGTTTTTATATTACAAATTAAATAGGGGGCTTCATGCTCCTTACATTTTAACAATTCATCTAAATCGACCATCCTATCACAAAACCCGTTTCTTAATTGTCGATCTCTTTCTCCTTATTATAAGTTTATTCAGATTTTATCACTGAAACATACAGCCCTAAGAAATAAAAAAACATACAAATGAGGAAGATGGAATAATATAGAATCAATTCATGGTAAAGTTGGAAAGAGGCAAGAGAGACTACCCAAAAGCCATACATTGTAAGTGCACCTAGCGCAATGGTGGCTACAATACTTATCCATTTCAAACGCTCTTGGAATTCGCCTGTAATAAGATTTGATTTCTTAAAACGTTCCCAAACTAGATAACCTAAACAGAATCCCAGGACAAGAAGAAAAAATATTCCACAATAGATTAAATACTCAATAATTTGACTTTTAATGAGCCCGATCACCAAAATTATTCCCCCACCTATCGCGCAAACCGGAATAGCAACTTTAAGAACCCTTTTTATAATCTCCCAATCTACCTTAGATTTCTTTTCAGAATTGGGGGTTGGGTCTGATTCTGGCGATTGGTTCCAAATCGATAGCAAATACCCAATGAAATAACTAAACATAAAAAGTAACAGATAATTACCGTTTGTGACGATCATTTGAAGGAATGAGAAGTCACCATAGAATGCAATATATACACTAAAAGAAATGAATACCATAAACCCAATGAGCGCAAAAATTCCAACGGTTTTAATTGCGCGTTTCATATCTCCTTTAATCAATTCTGAGGAAGACAGATATTCCCATAACCAAATACCTCCAATATAACCTATTATTGAAACCAAAACCGCAAGGTATATTAAAATTGGGTAGAAAATAGATTCGAAAATAAATCCAAAGACCAGAACCAAGATTAAAATGAATCCAGCTACTATACCAATGATTTTAAATAATTTCAGATAATCTCGATTCTCGTCTGATTCCAGCCCCTCGGTCAGTTTTAACACCCTTTAAGGCTTTTCATTCTTTATTCGTTGCTGGTATTTATAATAGTCATATAATTTTATTAGGATCCGTGCAGCAGCTTGCCCCGATGGCGCGACAAGCACCCCGCGCGTTAAAAATTCACGAATAATTTCGTATTGCTTAGGTCCTTCTGCTGTATAGAACCCTAAAGGTATAATTATTGGTTTTGAAGATTTTTGAGCCATCCTCCCGATGCCACGAACGATGCCTAAATCAATATCTTTCATCATCTCTAGTGACACCCCAATTGCACTGAAGGGATTTTCCCTCGCAAATTCTTGAACATTATTGTTATCATAAATGAGCGAAAATCCGATGGGTGGACGGGTGATAACAGCATCTATGTTAGGATCATCCAAGAGAATTTTAATTACCTTAGTATAGGAACCTATCTGCCAAGAAGCAACCAAATCAACTGGATTCCGATGTGGCCAGTATGGGGGAAGTAATTTATTCAACTTTTCAATAGTTGATGCATCGAGCTGAGCCATGATCAATCCTTCAGCTTCAATATGATCTGCTAGTAGCACGCAAAATCCTCCACCACCACTCGATAATCCTATCCGCTTCCCTCTTGGAAATTTCGGGGGATCATATGAGAGGCATTGAGCAAAAGCTCTGCCCGTATCTACTAATTCAGCCATGTTATTAACTTCAATTACCCCATGCTGCTTGAAGATCGCATCATATAACTCCTGACTCCCCGCTAAAGATCCAGTATGGGATTTTGCCGCCTCTCTTCCACTTTTCGTTTTTCCTCCCTTGATGAAAATGATTGGTTTTTCTATTTTTTTAGCTAATTCAATGAATTTGCGTCCTTGTCTTAGTCCTTCAATGAATCCTAGAATAATCTGAGTATCCGGGTCTGTCCCAAAATACTCTAAATAATCTTCAAACCTGAGGTCTATCTCATTTCCGGAACTTACAAATTTGCTAAAACCTAACCCATGAATCGTTCCAGCTCGCATTGTCGTGATGCCCCAAGTTCCAGATTGGGACACTATACTGGCATTAATTTTATGGCGGGCAGGCGGAAAACCAAATCCCATTAAACCCACAAGATTAGATTCTGTACAAGCTATGCCCATACAATTTGGACCAATAATTCGAGTATCACCTTTCCTTAGCAAATTTAAAATATTATCTCTTAATTTAAAACCATTTGGGTCATACCCTATCATTTCTCCAAAACCAGCAGTAATAATAACTGCAAATTTCACATTCTGCTCGATGCATTCTTCTAAAACAGCTGGAACTTTAAAATTCGGTACGGTTATTATCGCTAAATCAAGGTAGTTGCTAATTTTTTTTAGATTTGCGTAAGCTTTAAGTCCAAATATTTTTTCATGTTTTGGATTAATTGGAAAAATGTCATTTTGAAATTTACAAGAGATTAAATTAGTTAAAACCTGCGCTCCTACTTTGTTTGGCCTATTAGACGCACCAATCACGCATATATTCCTTGGATTGAAGAGATACTGAAATTCGATTTCGTCCAAACTTAGCCACTTCTATAAGTCCTATAAACAAAATTATGATATTAAGAGATTATATCAACTTATTCTGTAGGGCATGACATCCTTGAAATATCTATTTATTTAAGAGAAAATTTGGGTGGATTATTTCAAAATTATAATATTATCATCAAACCATGGATTAAAAGAAAGATTAAGATGAAAGATCTTTTAAATAGATTTTATATTTTCCAAGTTTTCCCCCATAATTACCTGCAGAAATTGATCTGAGCCCTGGGACATCTAGTATAGCATCAATCGCAGCTTTCATCGCTCTCTTAACCGTCTCCATATCTAATCCATCAATAACGATTTCTGGAATCGATTTGATACCAGAAGGTACTTTAGATCCCTCAATCTTATCCTTTAACGTTGGACAGAACCAATGATTTGTGCTAGGACCAATTTCAGGGAAATTCGTCTCCGGCTTCGAGCCCGCAGAGCATATATTGAAGGAGGTGATGGCTCCATCTACTTTCAGGATCGCTTCCACCCCCTTTTCCCCTGCTTCTAACGCTGCTTCAACACTCTCGCAAAACATCCAGATATTTCCTCCCATTACACCCTCTCGATACCCGAGATTATGTTCGATGAGGAAATCATGCCCCATCATTATGGGTACATTGATCATTCTTCGATCTTTATAATCAATGATCCACTCGTATCCATCACCACAATGTCCTACGGTTTTCATCATATCAAATTGGTTTTTTGTTTTCAAATCATTAAATACGGCAGTGGTGGGCACCACGAGGATCCCTTGTCGGGTTCGCCTCCCCAACCTATCTTCGAGAGTGGCGATAGGTTTTTTCCCATATCCAAGAACCCAGAGCTGAACAACCGCCCCTGGCCTTCCATCCGGGGTCTTCTTTGTATCAACCCAACGTACAAGACCTCCTTCTGCATCACCAAATACGGTGGATGGTAATGCAGTAAAACTATACACAGCTTGCTTCAAAAGTGCTTCATTTTTTGCAGTCACTAATAATTGTGTCACAGTTCCTTCAAATGCTTCTGCATAAGTATCAATAATTTCTACCAAAGTTAAACCCTATATCGTTTTTTGTATTTTTTACCTAATCGTATTAATAAGTGTTATTAATTAGAGCGAAAAATAACTCTGTTCCTTTAATGCGTCCACAGGGCGATAATTTACGGCGAGTCCAACCATCTCAATTTCCTTGCAGAGTTTTTCAAAGGTATTCAAGTCACGCTCAAAGTCTATCTGTGTGTAACGGGTGGTTTCTCCTTTGCAGATATAAGGTTCGCAGTGTTTCGTAAAAATAATTGTGTTATTATACCAATACCACGTCGTTGGGTAGAGATGGCAGCCCAATGGACGATTTTGAATCCGAATATTGCTGTCCCAAATGGTACAGGCTTTCCGTTTTTGATATCTACAATTCTTTCCTGTATTGCCGATATAGAAAATTATTTTCCGCCCATTAAACCAGACCGTATATTTCCGGGGTTTGAATTTACGAAATGCCTTCAGTTTTTCTTCATGCCAAAATGCTTCGAAACCAATTGGGATATACATGTTTTTGCAACAGTTTTTTGAGCATTTTAAGCAATCATATGAAACAAAAAAGTCTTCAAACTCAAATTTTCGCATCTGTGTTGTTATAACATTATAAATTCGACCCCGATACCTTAATTTAAGGGGTTCATCAATAAAAGGAAAATACGATGAGATGAATTCGAGGAGCGTATTTGTACCAGCCCCATCTGTTAGGTTGTAAAACTTGTGGGACATGATTCTGAATCCTTGATCAGCTGCTTTTTTAAAATTTATTCTTTTTTCAAAATTTGTGCTCTTTTCTCTTTTGGTAACTTTTCACTTCCATAACGAAGCACTAATCTCGGTAAAATTGCTTTATTCTTCTCTAAATAATTGAAGATCACGTCTGGTTTAAACTTCGAGGCTGTTTTAAGCAACCAGCCCATACCTTTTTGGATATAATCTTCGGGATATTTAAGGTTTTTTTCAACTAATTTAAATAAATATTTTTCATCAAAAGCTTTTCTAATTGAGATTATTTTCAGTAAAATTACCATTGAAGCTCGTCTAATCCACAAGTTTTTATCGTTAGACCACATTTCTATAGTTTTCTCTGCTAATTTCTCATGTTTTTCTAAAAATGGGCCAATTACTCGAATGCACGTACTATCAAGGAGAGCCCAAGTATCACAGTGTTTCGAGAGTTCATCATGAAATAAATCTATGGTTTGCTCATTAAATTCGCTCTTAATCCGATTTAGAAAAAAAATTCCTGCAAATTTTTCGTCATGAATATTCGATGCTATTAGCCTTTTGAAAATTTGAATTGCATTATCATGATTACATTTATTATTGTTAAAAATTATCCGCACAATTTTTTCAATATCTGATAATTTAAGCCCATACCCTACAAAATTGGGATCACTCGAATTTAAAATCTTGTACATCCTTGATTTTTGATCCTGAGTAAGCTGAGGAGCATTTTCTTTCAAATTCTTTTTGATTTCCTCATATATTTTTTTTGATTTTCTACTTGTCATGAACTCCATCTGGAGAGTTTGGGTTAGACTTTATGATGAGGGGCTTAGAAATTTTCTAATCGTTGTGT
>JABXJU010000206.1 GCA_013375405.1 Candidatus Helarchaeota archaeon | reverse complement strand
ACTTGTTAACATCCCCAGATATTACCTCCTTTTAAATACCTTCCATTGGAAGTATACTATAACTAATCAAAGAATTGTTTGAGGAAAGAAAATTGACTAAAATAGATTGTAATGACTTCCAATTGAAACGATCGGGTGAGAAGGTTATGTTGGATATAGAAAGAACAAAAATTGGAGAGTTTTTAATTATCGACAAAATATTGAAAAGTTTTGATTTGAATGATTTGAATGATCCCATTTGCATTCAAGGGATGCCGGGGACTGCAGATATTGGAAAGGTTGCTATCGATCAATTAGTAGCTGTATTAAAAGACAGTATTGAAAAGGTTATGGAAATTAGTTTTGACGATTATCCGGCAGGAGCTATCATAAATGATGCGCTCCTTTACGCACCAAAAGCTGAAATTTATCTTTGGAAAGATCCTGAGAGACGCCACGACATTTTTTTCGTTACTGCAGATGCACAACCAATGTCTCCACGAGGTATATATGGAATTTCAGAATATATTTCTAATCTAATGTTTAAATTCGGAGTAAAACTCATTATGTCGCTGGGAGGTTTCCCTGTTGAACATCCTGACAAAACTACGAAAGTCTTTATCAGTGCGACATCTAAAGAAGTTCTCGATCCTTATCTTAATTTTCCTAATATTGAGAAAATTTCGAAGGGAGTTGTCCTTGGTCCAAATGGTCTCGTTCCTACTTTAGCAAAAATGAAATATGACATTGAAGGAGTTGTTCTTCTGGCACAAACAAATGGTTATGAAGCAATGCAAAACTGTGATGCCTATGATCTTAGAGCATCAATGGCATTAGTAGAAATCCTGCATAAGCAATTTAATCTTCCTTTTGAGGCACAATTCACAGAAGATAAAATTCAAGGCATGGAAACTAAATTACAAGCAGAAAAAGAATCTATAAAAGAAGAATTAGGTCTAACAGAAGAAAAAGTTGCAACTTTGAATTACTTTGGCTAAGTCCTCTAATTTTTTTTAAATTTATCTTCTATTTTTTAAATTATTTGTTATGATCAAAAACTCTTTTTAATTAAAAATCTAAATGAATATTACATGACTGCAATTACAGAAAACATTGAATCGTCTCAATATGCAAAGTTGCTAAAAGAGGAATGTGTAAAAAGTATTCCAATAAGAAAAACAAAAGAAATTCTCCTTTTAATTAGTTTCTTAATTATATTCACCATTATAGTTGTCTATCTTTGGATAGGCGGACTTGTATATGATTTTTGGTTTTATATTTTAATTGGAATTGTAGGCTTAATTGTATTGGCAGGTTATTTAATGGACTGGCGATATCGACCTGATTGGGAAAATTATTTACTTAAGATTTTGAAGGAAATGAAGGGTGTTGATACTGTCAAATTATCTGATTATATTAATCAGGGTCAACCTTTTTTTGGAGCAAATTTAGGCAATTGTGAGAAGTTTCTTAAAATTGCTGGAAGGTTTATTAGAAATGAAGTTATTGAAATAGTCATTCAAGGGGCTAGCATCTATTTAAAGGGATTTGAACCACCTCCTGAAGAAAAAGAGGAAAAAGATTCCGATGAAGAAAATGCCTAATTTAGACGACGAATTTATTCGGTTGATTAGATCCGCCTTGACAGCGATTGATGGACTTTGGTTTCTTGAAGTTGAAAATAAATACGGCTTCGAGAAGGCTTTTGATATGGATTTAAAAGTCTGGAAACGGTATGGTTCTATCATTATCAAACGAATCAAGAAATATCTTTCAATATCTGACAATAATTTAGATTCATTTCTAAAAATTCTAGAAATAATGTGTGCTATTGATGGTACTCAATTTAAAATCAAAAAGAAATCTCCAGAAGAAGTTATACTCCGAATACAATACTGTCCTTGGTGGGAAAATCTGAAGCGTTCTAACCGAGAAAACTTAGTCCGGTGTGATATTGTGGATAAATTAATTTTTCCTGAATGGGCGAAATTTTTTAATCCCAATTTGGAGTTTCATTTAAGTAAATCAATACCTAATGGACATGACACATGTGAATGGGTAATATCGATAAAAGATTAGGATTATAATAGGGCTGTGATGTGATAAATGCGGTTTTTCAAGTGTGTCTGGTATAGAATTAATTGATTGGAAAATGAAAAAAATGGGAACTTTTAAGCTCGTATGTTTTGATTTAGACGGTGTTTTAACCGTGAAAGATGATTCCTGGTCTTATATTCATCATAATTTAGGGGTATGGGAGCAGGCTAAAGAGCATAGAAAATTATTCTTTGCGAGCAAGATAAATTATCAGCAATGGGCTGATCTAGATGTGGGCTTGTGGAAGAATGTTTCACTTGACAAAATAAATAGTATCATTCAGCAAATACGAGTACGCCCACACATCGAAACGGTTGTTCAAGAATTGAAAAATCGAAATTTAATATCAGTTATTTTATCTTCGGGTCTTTCGTTTTTTACAGATTATGTTAAAAATAAATTTGGGTTCGATTTCGCTATTGCAAATTCACCTATTATTGGTGAGAATAATAAATTAACAGGAGAAATTCATGTTAGTGTAAGTTATAATGATAAAGATTCAGTACTCCAAGGATTTCTCACACCCTATAATATTAAATTAAAGGATTGCATAGCCATAGGTGATGGTGAAAATGATATACCTCTCTTTAAAGAAGTGGGATTTAGCATCGCATTCAATCCAAAAAATGAATTTGTTGCTAAGGCAGCGGATGTTACAGTGGCTGATGGAGACTTATTGGAGGTTTTATCTATAATTTTATCTAGATTATGATAATGATTAAGTAGGGGTAAATTATGCAAAATCGGGACATTTTATGGACGATATCGATACCATTTCGGATGTATAATACGAAGGAGATGGATATTAATACTTTTACTTTTACGCTCAGTTTTGATGCTACACTACCAAATTGTAATGTGAGTGTAGCACGTAAATTGGCGTATTTGGCTGTAGAAAAGGGATGGATTGAAAAGATTGAAAATACTAATCGTCTTCGAGCGAAATTTGAATTATGGGAACCAGCACATTTTCCTTCAAATTGGCGACCAAAGTTTTCAAATTTGCAAAAAGTTCCCTTGATAGATCTAGTTCCATTAGATTCTGCGGTTGAATATAACCCGCTAATCCCAAAAAAGCCCCAGAAGACACAGCTAGCTGAAGTAACGCCATTTTCTATATCTAAGCCTCCTAAAGCAGATAAATCTGAAGCTAGTAAAAGAGAAAAGGAAAAACCTGTGAAAAAGCAAATATCAAAAGCAGAGGAACCTATTGAGGGAAAAAAGAAACCTATTCCAAAAAAGAAGAAAGTGGCAAAACAAGCAAAGAAGAAGGGACAGAAAAGTATCCAAGATTTCTTCGGATAATCTGTAAAGTTAATAATGAGTTTATTCAACCTTCTTTTTATGAAGACATTGGTTTTTAAAATTCGAAAATTTAAATAATTATGTACTAGATTGTTTGTAAAAGCAACGCATGTATAGGTGATTATTAATTGTGGAGAGTAATGAGACCAGATGCAGTACGTGTTTGGAAGCAAAAAGAAGTTCTATCTAGATTCAAACGTTATTTTGCGATAATTAATAAAGAAAAAATTCCACGTTATATGATTACTAAAAGAGTCCCTGTCTCTATTAAACTTGAATCCTCGGTTCCTACGGAAAAACTCTGGGCTGTGCATGATCGAACGGTGGGGATTTTTAACACACTCCTCCAAGAATTAGATGCACAGCAGGATTCTTTGAGCTATTTTAACAAACTAGATACCCCTCAAACATCTTTTCTTGATCTTAAAACTGAATTGGCCGAAAGAATTCTTCGAAATTGCCATTTCTGCGAAAGACAATGCGGGATCAATAGAGAGGAGAAAAAGGGGACCTGTAGATTAAAAAATGAAGCCTATATTTCAAGTTGGTTCCATCATATGGGTGAAGAAGCGCCATTGATTCCCTCAGGCACAAAGAATTGAAACTTTTTTCAGTTCGTGCAATCTTTTTTGAATCCTGTAGCTTCAAATGCGTGTTTTGCCAGAATTTTGATATCTCTCAGAAGCCGAGTTGGACTGTAGCTGTAAATGGTCGAAAATTAGCGGCTATAGCCAATGAATTGGCGCGGGAAGGGGTTAAGAACATCAATTATGTGACACCATTACCTAATACTCATGTAATTATTGAATCACTCAACTATCAAACGGAATATATAACCCAATTATGGAATAGTAATATGTATTGTTCTAAGGATACAATGAAATTGTTACTTGAAGTGATGGATTTCTGGCTTCCTGATTTTAAATATGGCAATGATGATTGTGCAAAGAAATATTCAAAGGTGCCTCATTTCTTTGAAGCAGTAGCGCGCAATCATAAAATGGCACATGATGAAGGAAGTGGGGAAATGATCATCCGGCATCTCGTAATGCCAGATCATATAGAAGATTGTACAAAACCTGTATTAGATTGGATTGCTGAAAATTGTCCCAGAGCGATAGTTAATATAATGGGGCAATATCGCCCATGTTTTCAGGCACACCAATATCCTGAAATTAATAGACGTCCTACCGCAAAGGAAATAACTGAAGTCCGAGAATATGCTACAAAATTAGGAATCTTATGGGAGCCTGTTCATTGAGCGGTTCTTTTTTTGACTGAAAAATTATTTAAAATAAAAATTTGATATAAAAAACTAGGATTTATTATTCGTTAGTTGAAGTAAATGTTACAGAAAGATTTTGACACAGAAGATACCGTAATTTGTTTGGATGTCTCTCGGAGCATGGCAAGGAAAGATTTGAAGCCATCTCGTTTAGAGGCGGTGAAGGAGGCCCTTGTCACATTTATTCGGCAAAAGGCTGATATTGATGAAGATGATCGTTTTGCGTTGGTTACCTTTTCGACTAATGCGAAAATTGTCCAAGAATTGACCAATAACACAGAACAAATCATAAATGCACTGGAAAAGGTAACACCTCAGGGGATATCCAGTCTAGGAGAGGGATTAGCCGTCGCACTTCATGTAGTTTCAGACCAAATATTGAAACAAGGAAGTAATATCAATCGCGTAATTGTCATTTCTGATGGAAAGCCATGGTTAGGAACTATAGATCCTTTGGAAAAGGCGCGTATTATGGGCGAGATTGGAGTACTCGTAGATACTATAGAAGTATCAGCATCAAGAGCAACTTGGGGACATAATATTCTCGAATCTATTGCAATACTTGGAGAATATCATCAAGCCTCTAATTTAAAGATGTTAATGATGATTTTAAGAACGTTATCACATAAGAAAGATGTTTTTGAATTGAAAAAAACTACTCCAAGATTACACTTAATAGCCGCAGATTTGTTAAATCCGAATGAATTAACTGATGAAATCTTAGATGCGATTAAACATATAAGTAAGAAAGAAGGGGAGAAATGTATTATTTGTAGAACCAGTGATTGTGGCATTTGTGGTACCACTAGTTGTGGGAGGTTATGTCCTTATTGTAAAAACTTCATGCACCTATGCTGTGCAAATAAGTGGTCCGAAGAGAGTAAAATGGCAGAGGCAAATGTCTTTCGGTGTCCTCACTGTTTATTTTTATTAAAGCTTCCCGAGGAAACTACACCTCGTATTCCATTAAAAGCCGATGAAGAGACACAAGGTATTCAATCAGTCCAACTTTCTCTGAAAAAAAGGGAAGATACAAGAGTTGAAGCGTCAAAAGTTGGAGATTTTTATTTAGAGCACGGTCAAGTGAAATTGGTGGCCAAATTATTTAATGGGGAAAAGAAGCTTTATCTCTCTTGGGAAAATTGGGGATCCCGCGATTTCAATTGTAATATTGTTAGTGGGATGAATGAGATCATATGCAAAGAATTTTATCCCAAAATTGATTGGGTTGATCGGACTTGCTCTGGTTTTATATTGCGGGATGTCGTAGGCTGGTTTTCTAAACCTAGTTTAGAACAGGGTATTTTTTTATTAGACTTAGTTCAATTTGAAAATTGGTGTAAAGTGGTATTAGCAGATATTAAATATATTAAAGAAATTTTTGTAGAGCATCCAGAGATTAAAATTGAATCTGATAAATTAATTGATTTTGAATTCATAGTAGAGGTTAATTATGAATCTCCTATAGATACTACAGATCGAAATAAATTAGATCAACGGTTATTGGAAGATGCTGTGCGATATCTTCAATTCCTGAGAAACAGACCGTATTCAAAAATTTCTATGGAGAAAAGGCTAGAGATTCCGAAAGCTCCTATTGATATTTCCGTGATTCTTGAATCCGCAGAAACTGAGAAATTATTCCCCTCAGCAATTCCATCGGAACAAGTATCTGCACCAGCAGCCGTTGCACAAAAAGAGGAATCAACTATATTCAGTATTGAAAATCCATATACTGGTGAAATAGTAGAACTCTCCACTCCAACTGTAAAAGAGGCAGATATTGGAACTGCGAGGACATTAGGTGTTCCAAAAGTACCAAAAAAGAAGAAAAAAGCTCGAAAAGTACCAAAAATTGAGATTCCAACCCAAAAAGAACCTCTAAGGAAAATAAAACTTCGTTGTTCTTCATGTAAAAAATGGTTTGAGGTTGAAAAATTTTCTCAATTTCCCTGCCCTGATTGTAACAAGCCTTTAAAATTGGCTATTCAATGCGAAAAGTGTAAGAATTGGTTTAGTGTTTCTAAACCAGGAAAATATAATTGCCCTCAGTGTAACGCAGTAATAGATAGTTTAAATTATTTGTAAATTTTTTCTGCGACAATATAATTAGGGCTGAATCCAAATTTCTCCACAATAGCCAACATGTAATCTTTAACAGCCATAAGAATATTGATGCGGATCCGGTTTACTTTCCAACTCTCTAAAATTTCGACAGCTTTAAAGGCCATATCTCTCCCAATGCCACGACCAATATAATCATTTCTGAGAACAAAATCATTTAAATATCCGACGTATAGGCCCGTAGATTCCAATTTGGCACTGATAAATCCCATGCCGATTACTTCGCCATCTTCATTTTCAACGATAAGAGTCTGACCTCTTGAATCGGGGCTAAAATATCGCAGGCGACTCGCTTTTTTCCACTTTTTTTCATCAAACTCGACTTTATACGCCTCTGAAAGTTGGCGCATCAACTCAGTTGTAACTTCGTAATCATCTTCGTTGTAATTTCGAAATTTGACTGTCATATCCAATTCCCTTTATTTATCTTCTCAGGATTTATTATATATATAGTGGAATAAAACATCTTCTTAATAAATCAAAAGAGAGTTAAGATGGAAAAATGGTCCGTCCTACCCTTCCAAAAGGCCTTTGTGTTTTATGTAAAGGATCTCGAAACCTATGTGGAAAAGATGTATGTCCAATTGTTATGAAGCAACAAGCTTTAATCCCAATGAAAAAAATAGATTTTTCTTCGAAGGATCTGTTCGGTTCATCACCCCCTGCCTTTTTTGTGGGACGATATAATTATCCAGACGTATTAGTTGGTCCAATGATTCCCCCAATGATTGGGAAAGGGAAAGATATTCAAATCTTAGATAGACCAGATTTGTGGTATGGGAAGCAAATAGAGGAATTAGTAGGATATCGGACGAAATTGATTCGTTCAGCATTTCGGGTGAATGTGCATAAATTTCAGAACAATAAAATCCTTGATACTAGTCAGGAATTAGCAATGGCTGCCCGCCCA
>JABXJU010000205.1 GCA_013375405.1 Candidatus Helarchaeota archaeon | reverse complement strand
AATTAAAAGTATGAAATAATTTCTGAGAATTTAGTCTTAAAAGTATATCTGATAGATCGATTAATTCAGTAAAAATGAAGTAAAAAAAATAAACGAGATTTAGACTTAAAATCGGGGAAAGCATATGCGAAAAATTGAAGCTTTATTCAAATAGATTTCAATTTTTAAGATTTTATTAGCAATTTTTTCTAATTCGTTGTTTGAGATTTTTATTCGTTCAAATTTCACCTTTAAAGGAACATCCTCTGTAATTGGAATAATATGAAAATGAATATGGGGGACCATCTGTTTCGCTGCGGGGTAATTGTTATTTGAAACTTGTAATCCCTTTGCGTTTAATGTGGTTTTAATTTGTCTAGCAAGTTTTTTTGTAATTTGGATGAGATAAGTGAGTTCGTTATCAGGTATATCAAGAATTGTCTCATAATGAGTCTTAGAAATGACTAATGTGTGTCCAATTCGAATAAGGCGATGATCGAGAAAACTTAAAACGCGATCATCTTCATATATGACACTCGCATCTTGCTTTCCAGACACAATTTTACAAAAGATGCATTCACTCATTGTTACATCCGTCCAGTAATTTTGGAAATTGTATTTTTTATGACATTCTATAAAAATACCAAAATTAGTGTTTATTATATAGAAGGATAGAGTTTGATACACATATCAATTTTAGAAAAGAAATTCTTATAAAATGATCGATTTCTTTAAATAAATTTGTACACAAATGATAGTTTTTATTTATTTTCTTCCCAATTTTTGCTATAATTTTTATATAATTTTATCTTTAATGGTATATAGTAGTATGTCTATGAAAAAGAAATTAATCAAGGAACGAATTAAACCACACCTTTTGCCTGTTGAAGAGCGGAAAGGTAATTTCAAAGAGGTAAATTTAGGATATACCGAAGAGGAAATGCTTGCCGAATGTGAAAGATGCTTACAGTGTGAAAAACCTCTATGTATTCAAGGATGTCCCTGTCATTGTAATATAAAAGAGATCATTCGCCTAGTTTTAGAACGCAAATATGAAGATGCCTTGGAATTGGTTTATAGTATATATGTATTTCCACGATCAATAGATAGAGTTTGTCCCCATTTTTGTGAAAATACCTGTGTCATCGGGAAAAAAGGGGATCCTGTTCAAATTATGTTAATCAAACGTTACCTTGCAGATCACTTTGGACTACCCCCTTCCTATACTAATTGTGCCCCGAACACGGAAAAGCATGTTGCGGTGGTCGGTTCAGGTCCCGCAGGCCTCACTACTGCTTTCTTCCTAGCCAAGCGTGGCCATACCGCCACAGTGTTTGAAAAACTTCCCGTTCTTGGGGGATTAATGCGAGTTGGGATACCGGAATTTCGCCTTCCGAAGAAGATATTGCAAACTGAAATAGATAATATAAAAAAGCTAGGCGTTAAATTCAAGCCCAATACTCCTGTTGAGGAAACTTGTGATTTTGATGCATTATTTTCCGAGGGATTCAATGCGATTTTCCTTGGGATTGGAGCACATGCACCTAAATGGATGAAGATTCCTGGTGAAAATTTAGATGGCAGTATCCATGCACTTGATTTCCTTCGTGAATTTAATTTGAAGGGAAGGGTTCCAGTCGGAGATAAAGTAGCAGTAATTGGGGGCGGTAATTCGGCGATCGATTCCGTCCGTGTTGCTAAACGTCTTGGTTCCGATTCTTTCATTCTATACCGACGGCATCGAAATCAAATGCCAGCGAATCCTCCCGAAATTATAGATGCTGAAGAAGAAGGTATTCCTATTCATTTTTTAACAAATCCCATTAAAATTTTAGGTCAAAATAATAAAGTCAGTGGACTCGAGTGTCTTCGGATGAAGCTTGGGGAACCTGATTCTAGTGGACGTCCTCGGCCTATTCCTATTCCCAACTCGAATTTTACTGTAGAAGCGGATATGATGATTCAGGCTATTAGCCAAGAACCTGATATCCAACCTTTTTCCGATCCCCGCTTGAAATTTACTCGCTGGAAAACCTTTGAAATTAGCGAAGAAATTTGCGAAACCCCTGTTCCAGGAGTTTTTGCCGGGGGCGACTGCATCCGAGGGATTGGAACTGTTGTTGAGGCAGTTCGCGATGGGAAACAAGCAGTTCGCGACATACATGCTTTCTTAAGCAAATAGTTATTTCATTTTTTACTCATAAAATTTAAATATTCTAGCAAACCAGTTGAGTAAAGTCTAAGAATAAGTGGTTTTTATGGCTGACTTGGTGTTTTTTGATTGGTTTCTAATTTTGATGGTTATTATTGCGGTTATTATTTTCATCATGCTGTTCTTTGTGTCAGCAGGTTACGGGCAATACATTACCAAGAAATGGGGGAAATCAATTAACAATAAAGCCGGCTGGGTCATAATGGAAATCCCCGTCGTGATTATATTTTTAATTTATTGGATTGTTTCAGAGAGGACATTCGAAATTACTCCAATGGTGTTCTTCGTCTTGTTCAACATACATTATTGCCAACGTACCTTCGTCTTTCCATTACTAATACGTGGGAAGGATGATATGCCATGGACTATTATTCTGTTTGGGATGGTTTTTAATAGCGCGAATGCGTATATGCAGGGGACATGGATATTTTTCTTATCTCCTGCGACTATGTACCCGCTTTCTTGGTTAGCAACACCCCAATTCATCATCGGCGTAGCGATCTTTCTCACTGGCTTTGTGATTAACATCCATTCAGATTATATTATCCGCAATTTACGAAAACCTGGGGATACCGCTTTTTATATACCACGAGGCGGGATGTTTAGGTATGTGACTTCCGCTAATTACTTGGGAGAATTCACTGAATGGGTGGGATGGGCCTGCATGACCTTATCCTGGGCTGGCTTGGTGTTTGCAATATGGACCTTTGCTAATCTTGCTCCTCGTGCAAATCGGCATCATAGATGGTATAAAGAGAAATTTGGGGATGAATATCCAAAGAATCGCAAACGTATGATTCCTTTCCTTTACTAAGAGAATAACTTAGTTTGTATCTAATCCTCCAGCCCTTCCACATCTTTGTAGCAATCTTCGGGATAAAAGTTGTTTTCATCCTTATCATGGTTAGGATACCAAATCTGAGCGAAGAATGGATTCTTGTTTGCGATTTCATCGTAATTCCATGGGGGGGCTAAACATTCCGGACACCAAATACCAGCCTTAAGAACGGTGTATGGTCTTGCCTCGAAATCATGGCTAAAGGCGCATTTCCACTTCAAGGTCGTGTACATATCTCTATCCCAATTCTCTGAGAGTAATTCTCCCCCTCTGAACTTTGCTGCGCTTTGTAGATCTGAGATCTCTAATTGCTCTTTAGATTCATCATAACCATGGTCTAAGCGAATCCTCTTTGTATGATGGCTCATTTCAGGCATGTCTTCGTCCCAATCAGGGATATTCTCAAATTTTTCGTAGGAGCCATAAAATGCTGCAATCCGCATATCTATCCTATTATTGTACCAACCTAGCGTTCCGTCTTTCCTTTCTGCCATCTTTTTCAAGCGTTTATAAGTCATCTTTTGTACAAGCCATCTAAATGGGGGAAATTTATTTAATTTAGCCACTATTTTTAATGAGCGAGGCATGCTTTCCCACATTCGTTTCTTATAGTCCTCCATACTTTCATTCCAATTGTGGATATATTCATTAAGAATATACGAATCTTCAAAGAATTGCATGTGGAAGTTACGTAATGCAAACCATTTTCGTTCGCAGAGCTTTCGATAATCTAACCCTAACATTTTAAACGCGATATTCATGAAATCGAGGAAGATAATTCTACAAGATGGACCCCCACCCATATTATAGACGCGTTTCCAGAAATCTGAATCATCGGGGATCTGAAGACAGTTAATTAAGCCCCGTCCTGTATCCTCGGCGGTGTTATTTTCCATGTAGGAATTAATGGGCTGATGAAACATGATTGGGTCCTGTAACGACAACACATCGGGAATCATGATGAATGTTTGTCGAAGGGAGACCCAATGTTTGATACTAGATTCACAAACTGCACGTTCGCCTCTAATTTTCGTGGTTGCATAAAAGTCAAACACACTTGGCTTCATAGGGTCCCCAACTCTCCCTACATGAATTGGGGGTAAACGGTCGCCTGTGGCCGCCACAGTTCCTGTATAAACGAACTTAATGTGTTCCGTACCATTTGGTTGGGCTTCAATTGCTTTTATTATATGTATTATTCCATCGGTATTAACGGCTTTAGCCATCTCAGGATTTCTATCTGCGGCGGGTGAAATAAATGCCATGGGACAGAGGCACCAGTCGATTCCTTTACAGGCTTCAAGCACATCTTCATAATTTGTTACATCACCCCAGACAATCTTCAGTCCGTTTCCTTCAACCACGCCTCTGCCAGGAATCGATTGGATTCCACATGCTTTTTCATAAGGTGCGAAAAGGTCTTTATTCTTTTTAGAAGGTCTCTGGAGGAGTACAATATCGTATTTATTCCTAAGTTCCCATAATTTTAGGAACGCCTGATGCCCCATCGAACCCGAGGCGCCGGGTAAAAATACGACTTCTTTCTGCATTTTTAGATATACCATTCGTTTTTGATATTGCGATAAACTTTACCTAAAAATAGTTTACGGAAGATGAAAAATCATAAAAATTGACTTTTATACATAGATTATTCTTAATGTATTTTAAATTTTAAATTTTAAATTTGATTTGATAAAAATGGCGTTAGAAAAATACAAAAAGGACTACGAAAGGGGCAAAATTAAGCGTATAGTGGATAAAGTTAAGAAAGAGCGAGGTGGGCGTCAATTCACATACGGTGAAATTGCTGATACTGTTGTTACAAAACGTTATTTCCCATTAGGAAAACATTCTTGGAGACTATATAAAGAGTTAGGCTATGAACAATTTGTAGAAGCTCTTTTGCCGGAAGTCTCTGACGCCCTTATTTATGATGTGTTTAAAATAAGGCTCGATGACGCCCTGCGTTCAGCACAACAGGTGATTAGTGGCGAATTTGAGCACCCTGAGAAATCTATTGTGTGGTCGATATATCCCCCCGTTATTCCGTTAAGAGGAGATTTAGCTCAAGGAACAAATAAACTCATTTATGGAGAATCAATTGATATTTCATTCACCTGTATTCTGGATACATCAAACGAAATTTTTTTTATACTCAATGGGCATCTTGAAGACGGCATTCCGGTCGATTGGTGGCTCGTTGGACCAGATGATGACCTCCTTGAACGAAGACATCAAAAAATCGGAGTTAAACTTAAAGATTTGCCGAAAAAAATTAGGTCCAATACCAATTTAGGATATCGTTGCATAGATATATTAAACGATGTTCGGAATGAGAGAACTCCGCAGTGGGCATCTAGCTCGTATAATGTAGCAATCGTTAACATTTCATCTATAATGGGTCTTCTAGTTGAACCCTCCGTTTGGGAGATCGGCGGCATGTTATTCGACGGCATAAATTCCAAAAGAATGTATGGAATGCCCGATTCTTGGTTCACTTATGTTCCGATGCCCAGTTTCATCTCGATGTTGATGTATATGTCGCGGCCCGATTTCATGATCCGATTGATTGGACTTGCAACGAATCACAAATTGGTAATTCAATTGTATGAGGAAGAAATTCAATCGTACATGAAAGATTTAGAGCCCGAATTGTATGAAGAATATTTTATCCAAATGTATTCAGAAGGCGCCTATTGGCCATCGCAAAGTTTGGGATGTAAACCGCCAAATTTAAAAAATAAGAAAACTTACCTCGATGAAGATGCATTATCTAGATGGGAATATCCAGAAGGCGAACGAATAACACCTGCGCATTTAGGAATGACCGTTGAAGAATTCACCCAAGGGATTTATCTCGATATCTCTCATGAAACGGCTCCTTGGAGTGTCGAACCCAAAGAACAAATAATTTCTACCGGGTGGGGGACGAAATTAAAGTTTATGAAATAGATGTTTAGTTTTTAAAAAAAACCTATATTTTCGTAAATATTGCATATTTGCCTATCAAATTTGCTAACAAATACACTATTTCTAGCAAATTTCTGCAAATTTGCTTATCAAACTTGCGAATTTCGCACATGTTATAAGCGATATTCGCCTAAAATATAGTGGATGTTAATAATGTAATTCTTTTAAAAATGGAATTGATACCCCTAAAAAGGGATTTGATGAAAGATTATGAGTCGGAATAAAGTTAAAAAAATTCCACTTAAAATTATTTTTTCTCATGTAAACCAAATTTTGAATTCCCAATCTATTGGTGATAAAAGAGCGATTCAGAAACAATCAATTATAGAAGAAAATGATGAAAATTTAGCTGATAATGTTATACAAAATCAAGTAAATGTAATTCAAAGGCTTGGCGATGATTTGCTCGCAGATGGAGCGTATATAGAAGCCATAAATCATTTTAATCGGGCAGCGTCAACATTTTTGAAAAATGGATTCACAAAAGAAGCTTCTATATTTTCAAATAGATCAGGTGTATTAAAGCAACTAATTAGAAATCGCGCGGAGAAATTAGGGCTTTTGGAACGAGAAAAAAATGGTGGAAATTTTAAGAATATTACAGTTTTGTATAATCAAATAATTGGAATATCAAGCGAATTATATGACTTTGATGCCGTAGCGATGTATCAATCAGAATTGAATCAGTTGCAAATTAAAAATTCTGAGAGAGAAAGTGGTAAATTAAGATTAAAGGAAATAAAATCAAAGCAACAATTTTTTAATGAACGAGCTAGTATGAAGGGAAAGAAGCTTAAATCTTCAAAAGCCGCTAATTTTTATAGAAAAATACAGCTTCAATCCATACGCGATTTAGAACTTAAACGGAAAATTATCGAAGGTGATGCAATTTCGCTGGAAAGTGAACGTCTTTTTACAATAGCTGCTGGCCATTGGCAAAGTTGTGAGGAACTCTCCATGCAATTGGTACAATTGGGAAACGCAGAAGAAAACGAAAACATCGCAAAATATAGAAAAAAGAAAATGGAGTGCCAAGAAAAAAGACCAGAGAAGGAACAGGTGAAAAAATCATGAAAAAGATTATACTAATTAATAAGAGAGGTTGGAATGTTTAAATGCCCAGAGGAATATTTCTTTTAATTAAAGACGAAATAAAAGGTCCTGAAATTAAATGCTCTTACTCTGAACTTCCATTTGATTTAAGTCCGCAATTCATATCCAACTTATATAGGTCTCATGCAGGATTTGAAGCAGCATCTACTTTAAATGTGGAACTCAAAAATTTTAAAATACTATCATGTTTCACGGGACATGTGGCCCGAACAGGTCAAAAAGAAGGTATAATAGGAATAGTCCTAGAAAAAAATGAAACATCTGATAATTTAGAATTATTTTTAAGGCGAAATTTAAGCTATGGCCTGATGAAGCCAGATGATCAAACAATAAAGGAAATATTTGGGTTAAAACTTACTAATTATCTAAATTTGATTCAAATTTTTAATAGTGTTAGCATTGAAAAAATTCCAGAAATCTTTATTGTAAATGGAGACCAAGATTATAAATCTAATTTGCTCCGAATTGGTGTAAAAAAAGCTTCGACTCAGAAAATGGCATCTATTTATGAAAGAATACTAGGAAACCAAAAAGTTCCTCAATTTCAATATTATAAATTAAACGTAGATGTTGCGAATAATACATTTTTGATAGTGAAAATTCATAAACCTCATCAATATATTGACAAAATCTTTTCTGTTAT
>JABXJU010000204.1 GCA_013375405.1 Candidatus Helarchaeota archaeon | reverse complement strand
TAGCTGCTTCTTGATACCCAATTGCCTCCCCAACTTCTCCTAATCCCATAAGTGAATCACTAATATCAACTAAAATTTCAGCTTCTCCAAGGCGGTCTTGGTTGGTACGTGTATTCTCAAGAATTATATACTGGTTATCTAACGCTTCTTGAAATCGATTCAACTTTTTAAGATTTTTACTAAGTGAAAGAAGACAACCCATTTGTAATGATTCTAATGATTCATTCGGAGACTCTTCAATTATTTTTAAGGCATAATTATAATCCAAGACTGCGGCTTGATAATCTCCTGCATCACTTTCAACAGTAGCAAGGCTCATAAGAATTTCCGCTTCCATTTGTTGATCTCCAACCGCACGAACCGTTTCTAAAGCTTTCTTAAAATAGGAAATAGCCTCATTATTCTGTTTTCTAAGGGCGAGTATAGAACCGATCTGGTAAAGATCGTGGTATCGTGTTATGTTACTTTTAAAATCTTGAAGATAAACAAATGTGATAATTGGATAGAACTTGTCGGCCGTGGGTGCCATGGATATAATATTTTGTTTAGATTCATCACCAAAAGTAAGCAATAAAAGATTCTTTCCAATCGTTTGATAAGGTACATCACTATTAATGAATATAACTATTTGAGAAAAACCTGCTGGAACACTAAAAGTTAGTAAATCACCTTCATACTTTACGAAATCGCCGGTTTGAATTGTCATTCTGATATTTTGTGGTAGAATTATGGAATTTTCAGTATCATCTGCTTTTTCATAAGGAATTTGAAGCTGCCATTTCATGGCGCGGGTAATATTATAACTTACTCTTATTGCTGCTTCCCCTATTTCGATCCCTTGAATCAATTCAATTTTTCGAACACCCAATTCCATATTTTGAGAAAATACCTTTTTTTGAATTCCAGTACTCAACTTCACCATTATATTCGTTGTATCGAGAAGTGGATCATGTGGATCTAGTGTTGTTGAAGTTATTATTTCATTCGTCAATTTAATTCGCTGTACCGAACTAAAATTTTCCGATAACTGCACTGCTTTTTTAAAAGCTCCATCCTGTAACTGGGATAGCTTACCTTCAACTATTTCTAATGATATGCCAAAAGATTCTCCAAAAACAGTCAAAATTTATCCACACCGCTCATGAAATTCGTAGGATGTTTAATAAACATTGAAATCTAATAAATAATTAATTGAATAGATAAATTATAAGTATATTTTGAATTGAATTTAAAATAAATCGAAGTTTAAATATTTAGGACGATTAGTTTGAATTGGGTAAAAAATGAGGAAATAATAGCACAATCGGGTGCAATTGCTGCGTTATTAGAAGTAAGCGGATATCCTAAACCAGGAAATGTCCACCGAACGCAAGATTTTGGGGAAACTCGATACGAACATTTCCTGATTAGTAGTGTCGCGATTATTCCATCCTTACAAGAAATCGCCTATCGGGGGAAATGTGCTCAGCAAAATCAAATTGTGCTAAATGAACTGAAACTAGGTGAATATATTTTAAAAGCAGTGAAATCAACTCAACTTTGGCAAAAAGGAGGAAATACCAATCTTGGAATTATTCTTTTATTCGTTCCTTTAGCATGTGCCGCAGGGATGCTGATCGAGCACCCAAATCCTTCCATTCCAGTATTCCGTGAAAACCTAAATTCAATAATTAAAAATTCAACAAGCGAAGATACCATTAAATTATACGAAGCGATTCGACTCGCTAATCCTGGAGGCCTTGGGGCTGTTGAAAATTTTGATATTAATGATACTTCCCCTGAAACGATTCATAAAGAAAATATGAACCTCTACGAGATTTTTAAAATTAGCGACACGCGCGACAACATAGCGCGTGAATGGATTACTAAATTCCAAATTACTTTTGAGGTAGGATATCCATATTTTCAGGAAATTTTCCAGAAAACAAACGATATAAATATTTCCATTGTACATACGTATCTAAAAATTCTGGGAGATATTCCAGATACTTTCCTCTCTCGAAAATACGGGAAAGAACTAGCAGAACGCATTAGTTCTGAAGCAAAAGATATTTTAAACCAAGGGGGTTTACTTTCGAAACAATCGATAGAATTATTATGGAAGTTCGACTTAAAATTAAGAAATAAAAAGAAAATTAATCCCGGCACTTCTGCAGATTTAACGGCTGCAACAATTATGGTGGCGCTATTAGAAGGTATAAATTTTTAAAAAGTGAAAAATACGATGAGTTCGGAAGGATTATATTTTAAAATCCTCCTTGCAGGAGAAGATGGTGTTGGTAAAACTTCTCTAATCATTAGATTTATTGCAAATCGTTTTGAGGATTCATCGAGTCCTAAATCAATCGAGGGTGATTATGTCACAACTAAACTTGACCTCTTTGGTGCACCCGTTAAAATACAAATACAAGATTTCACAGGGATACAATGGCCAGAAGTTGTTTCATTTCACGTAAAAGATAATGATGGTATTCTGGTGATTTTGGATGTTTCATCAAAGGCGAAAATGAAGCCTTATTTGGATTATTGG
This sequence comes from Candidatus Helarchaeota archaeon, assembly GCA_013375405.1. The sequence continues at coordinate 5,263 of JABXJU010000204.1, read as the reverse complement.
CTGAAATCAATCCGTCAGGTAAATGCGTCAATTCCAGTTGTTGTTGTAGGAAATAAAAATGACTTATCAATAAAAATAAATATAAATAAAACTGCTCAATATGTTTCACAGTTGGGCAGTAACTTCATCGAAACTAGCGCAAAATCGGGGGAAAACGTTGGTTATGCGTTCAAATTACTTACCTCCGAAATCGTGAAGCATAAAGCCGCTGTTAAGAAACGTTCTGAAGGAAGACGTGAAGATGGGCTTGATGCGATCTTCTCAAGATATAATATATAGTTTTTATATGAGTGACGATATAGGTTAGCTGATGTGAGGCATATGACTGAGGTTGAAAAAGAAAAGTATGGCTTTAAAATCATTGTCATTGGGGACCCCGCGGTGGGTAAAAGCTCATTAATTCGTAGATTTGCTGATAATAAATTTGAGGCGAGCTATCTACCCTCTATTGGCGCCGACTTTACACTAAAAATTGTTGAATTCGAGAAGATTCAGGCGATTCTCACCATTTGGGATATAGGAGGGCAGAAAGAATTCGATAATATCCGCAATTTCTATTATTATGGCGCGAATGCCGGCATTATGGTATTTGACAGCACAAGACCTGAAACCTATAATAATCTATTGAATAATTGGTCTCATCAGTTTAAAGAAGGGGTTGGAGAGCCTGTACCCTGCGTGATTCTCTGCAATAAAGTAGACCTCATAGATCAAAGGGTCATTACTGATGCTCAATGTGAGCAAATGTCAGCTCAACTTGGTTATCCAATATTCGAAACATCTGCCTTATCAGGCGAAAATGTCTACGCGGCCTTTGAGCAGATCGCGCTTATGTGCTTTGGAAAGTAATAAATCTCATAAAAAAAAGAAAAAATAAAATTATTCTTCGCGTAATTCCCGTCGAAGAACTTTTCCCACCATAGTGGTTGGTATTTCATCTTTGATTTCAACGATCCGTGGCCATTTATATCCTGCTATATTTTCTTTTGCCCAGTCCTTGATATCCTCAGGAGTTACTTTTCCAACAAATTCTGGCTTCAATGAAACAACAGCCTTGATAGTTTCTTCTCCACCTTCTATTTTTACGCCGATTACACCGACCTCGTCGATCGGTTCGTACATATAGAGCAAATCTTCCACTTCACGCGGATAGACTGAATGGCCTTTATACTTGATCATGTCCTTAAGTCGGTCTTTTATATGTAAATAGCCTTCATCATCAATATAACCAATATCACCTGTCCTTAGCCAGCCGTCGATAATAGTCTCTTTCGTCGCCTTTTCCCTGTTATAATAGCCGAGCATAACCTGTGGTCCTTTAATGCAAATCTCACCATGGGTTGAGATATCGTCATCCTTACCAGGCTGAGAAATATCTTGAAGTGTGTTTGGATCTATGATTTTGCAGTCAGTATTTGGAAAAGGAAAGCCGACTGTTCCAATTTTTCGGCGTCCTTCTAAAGGATTGGCATGAGTTACCGGCGATGTTTCGGTTAATCCAAATCCTTCGACTATTTTTGCGCCAGTTATGGTTTCAAACTTTGTCTGGACTTCTTCTGCTAGAGGACCCGCACCTGAAAGCGCATATTTCACTGAACTTAAATCAAAAGATTCTACTTTTTTATGATTATTGATTCTATTAAATAATGCATTCACTCCTGCAAAAATCGTCCCCTTTTCATGCGCTAGCTCCTTCATTAGACCTGGAATATCTCTCGGATCCGGAATCAGGATCATCTTGGCTCCTGTTTTAATTGCTACTGCCATCATTGTGGTTAATCCAAATATATGTGAAAGCGGAAGTGCGCAAACTGTAGCTTCTTTACCTAAATCTATTTCTGGCAACCATGACTCACATTGATAACAATTTGCGACTATATTGTACTGAGATAGCATTGCGCCTTTCGGCAATCCTGTAGTACCTCCAGTATACATTAAAACTGCTAAATCTTTCTTCGTATCAAACTTTACTTCTTTAGGTGTAGGATCACTCTCTAATAGGTCTTGAAATCTTGCAAATTTCGGGCCTTTAGGCCAGAACCACATTCGAGGAATTTTACCGATTAATGCTCCAATAATTCCGATGGCTTTCCCTAGATATTCAGCGAGACCCGTTAAAATCACCTTTTCAATAGTAGGGATTTTATTTTCATCCATTAATTTTTTCACTTCTTCCTTGTAAAATCCATCCATTATAATGAGCATTTTTGCACCTGCATTATTGATTTGATGCTGGATTTCTGCTGCCTTCTGGAGGGGTACAATAGGGCTGACTACTCCCCCGGCACGCATGACCCCGAAGAAAGCGATAACAAATTGAGGCATATTTAGCATGTTAACACAGACTCGGTCACCTTTCTGAAGCCCAAGATCCTGAAGCCCTTTCGCAAAGCGATTGACTTTATCGTTTAGCCAACCATAAGTCCAAGTTTTCCCATGAAATGCCATTGCTAGGAGGTCTGGATTTTTTTCTGCCTGTTCGTCCAACATATCATCCACGGAAATATTTCCCGGGATTTCTATGGTTTTGGGAATACCTTCTGGCCAATATTGATACCAGAGTTTCTCTTGACTCATAAAACCACCAAAAAATTCTTATTCTTTAACATTCCTTTCTAATTTGAAAAAAAAGCTAAGAGTAAGCTAATCTTATACTGCATCTTATATAAAAAAATTTTTTTTCTGAGTTTGCTCTTTACATAGATGATAATTAAGATTAATTATAAATACATGCTCATCGTTGATAGGGAATCCAGTAACTCTTGTATTTCCAATCTGTTTGAAACCATTCTTTCAGTTCATCTGCTAAAATTTTAACATACAAAGGTCAAGTCGACCGATCATTATGGAACCCTGCCTTATCAAATACCTTCTCTTCATGGTGTCCATGTGCCAAATTTAAACCGAACGTGTAATCCCATTTATTTAATTTCTTCTTATTCGTTGAATATATATTCCACCAAATATAATTGATTTTCCTATTTAGCAAGGCTATAATCCAACTCTAATTCTTGGAGATGAACTTGCAGGAGATTTAGATACAGAAACAGGATTAGAAATTATACAATATCTTGAGAGATTGAATCAAAAGCAAAAAACAAAGACTTATATCCTTGTAACACATGATCCTTTAATTGCGAACATGACCAATAAGATTGTGTATCTTAAAGATGGTGCTATAGAAAAAAATCGAAAGTAAAATTTAAATGATTTGAAGAAGCACTTTATTTCTCAGATAGATTTATCACCTGAAGATACTGGCGGACCAATATGATTGTAATTAAAGTAGATAAACTTGAGGATTTCGTCTCATTTCTCAATCGTCGGCTCGGAAATGAAATATTTTATGAATTTGCTAATTCTACAGCAGATATGGGTACTCGAGCTATATTATGTTATTTGGCCAAAATCGATGGCATCACTGTACTCTACCAAGGCGAAATCACCTTTCCCAATGTGCGAGATCATGCGGCAATTAAAAAGAAATTAGATGAATTCGAGTTTGAAGATATCCATTTAGTTGCTGGAAAGGTTCGTGAAATTGTCATGTCAATTTCTTAATTTATCTTAAAAAAATTAATTTTTTAGGGAAAATAATAATATTTTGAATTAATTATTATTCTGGAAGTAATCTTGTTCGGAGGTCCTTTTCTCCTTTTTTAAATTCTTCTAGTTTTCCCTCTAAAAGATCTTCGAGTAATTTTCCTAAATCTGATCCTAAACCTTCTTTAATATTACATTCACGCTTATATCGAAGGAGTTTCTCATGGGTTACTTGCATAATACTAATAACTTTTTTCATCGAATCCATAATTTCGAAGATTTCTTGGTTCCATAACTTCTCTAATTGAAGAATCATTAAGACAAACTCTTCTTCGGCACCTTTCGAAAAGAGACGAACACTTTCCTGGAGTTCCTCAACTGAGTTACACTCATCAATCATCTGTTTTAGACTAGAAATCAAATTATTTATGGCATTCAAAGCATTCTTTCGTAACTGAAAATATCTTTTTAAGGGCTTTATCCCGTTTTCAACTTTCTTCATATCTTCTTCTATTACAGCTATTACCGTTTCAACCTGCTTTCGTAATTCATCATGTAATAATATCGATGCACTTCGTAATCTAACTCCGCTAAAATCCTTCTCGACTAGAAAGACTAACTCTAAGACTCTACTTAATGCATCTATTGTTTCAGAAAAGTTCTCCTCAGTCATTAATAACGCTTCCAATGATTATGAATTTTTGAATTATACATACTAAGAAGTGAAATATTATAAATGATTTTAGTAAAGAAATTTGGATATTCTACTTTAATCAATTTAAGTAGAAAATGAATAAAACTAGAGAATTTGTAAAAGTTAGGGAAAAAGGAGAGGATTAGGCAGAAAATTAAGGATCTTCAATACCATTCTCGGTTATTGCAAATATACCTTCACCTTCGGGCAAACAAGGACTATCAATTAGACGGGCTACCCGCTTCTCTCCTTTAGATTTTCGTAAGTATAGTCGATAAGTCGAGGAATGCGCAAGGACATGCCCTCCGACTGGCCGTGTAGGGTCCCCGAAGAAAACTCCAGGGGATGCCATGACTTGGTTCGTTATAAAGACAATAACATTATAAGCTTCCGCTATTTGCAGTAATTTATGAACAAATTTATTCAATTTTTGTTGCCGCTCACTTAAGGTTCCACGTCCAAGATATTCAGCTCTGAAATGGCTCATGACTGAATCTACAACGATTAATTTGATATTTTTTTCACGAATGAATTTTGGAGAAGTGTCAATAATGACGATTTGATGATCACTATTGTAAGCGCGAGCATAAAACACATTTTTCAAAAGATCAGTTCCATCTAATTTATAACGTGCAGCCATTTGGAGGAGCCGTTCAGGTCGGAAGGTGCCTTCTGAATCGATATAAAGCGCATTTCCTTCCAAACCTCCCTTATCACAAGGTAATTGGACTGTAACACATATTTGATGGGCTATCTGTGTTTTTCCAGTTCTAAATTCACCAAATACTTCTGTGATTGCACGGGTTTCAAGCCCACCTCCAATAATTGCATCTAAATTTTCACACCCTGTGGTGAGGCGCCTCACCTCCTTTCGCTGCTTTAGCACCTTTTCTGCAGTTGTAAAGCCTATATTTAATTTACTACGTGCTGAAAGGATTATTTTTTGAGCTGTAGATTCACCAACACCTGTTGCGCCTGAAAGTTCCTTTGGAGAGGCTACTGCGAGCGATTCATAAGTCGTATAAC
>JABXJU010000453.1 GCA_013375405.1 Candidatus Helarchaeota archaeon | reverse complement strand
GCATAATATTGCATTGGTTAGTACTGTAGATTTATTTAACATATTTTGCAAATATAAAGAGGGTAAGATTGAACCAATAAAGATATTGGAATCTATATTTAAGGCAGATGGTATAGTTAAGTTTACAGCCTAAGGACTGCTAATGATGAACTTTTTTCAATTTATATATAGCGCAATATCAGTAGTTATTGGTGTTGGGATTGGGTGGCTTCTAACTTTTATAAGTCAATGGAAGATGCAAAAAAACCAGCATAAATTTGAGCTGGAAAAATTAAAAATAGAAAGGCTATACAATTTAAAATTTGAAGCATATTCTCATATCTGGGCTGAATGTATGAAATGCTGGAGAGAATTTTTTCATAAGCAATGGGTCTTTAAAGATGAAAATACTACGGAGCTTTTAAATGCCTACAATGATTTTAATTATGAATTTAGTAGGAATTCTATCACATTAGAAAAATCTATTGTTGAAACTATACAATATTTAGGAGCAAACTTTTATGCTATAATTATAAACCATGCTATGTTAGTTGCAAACAAGAATGATAATAATGCTAATAAAAATATGAGAGAACATACGGAAAAAACTAAGGAGTTACTTGATAAATTGGTAGAAGAAATAAGAAAGGATTTGCAACTGCCCCAAATAGAAAAAAGTTTAGCAGAAACCTCTTCTCCTAAAAAACTCCCGGATAAAAAATCACCAAAAAGATAGCAATCAACTAAAAGTTAATTGGATAAGCCTATACCTTATACAATTCTAATCCGCTCAAGATGACCTCTAAAATCTTGACAGTGATTCCCCCCTCTTGGATAGCTATTGACTAATAACCCTTTATTTTTTAAAATGTTAGTGTCCCTCAAGTGTGAAGAATAATGTCTTTTTAATAATAAGATATGGCCAGGAAAGACATCAAAATCGTCGGTGCCCGCACCAACAATCTGAAGAACATCTCCTGCACCATCCCCGGGGGGAAGCTCACCGTGGTCACCGGGGTGTCGGGTTCGGGGAAGTCCTCCCT
>JABXJU010000452.1 GCA_013375405.1 Candidatus Helarchaeota archaeon | reverse complement strand
TTATTCCATTCTTATACAATCTTACCATTGAAAGTGCTACAGAAGCTTACAGTGGCAACCTACTGCCTGTCTTGGAGGGTTATAGGTCTGTAGCAACTTATGCAAATCTTTTTAATTTGCTGAATTATCCAGGATTCCTAAGTAAGGGTAATATCCATAATATATTTCAGAACCTGTTTAACTTTACTCTTTTAATTCTCTTAGCATTGTCTTTTTTTTCCAAAAGACTTAAGAAATTTACCATATTCTTAGTTATCGTTTTTTTGTTTTATTTCAACTTAGCCTTAGGGCCAAACTCTCTATTATCGGGGAAGATTTGGCTGTGGGCACTTAATCACATTCCGGGTTTTGCCTTTTTTCGCTCATTTACCCGGTTTTTGCAAATTAGTTTGATTTCTATGATATTTATATTTGCTTTGATAGTGAAAAATCTGGAAATAAAATATAAAAATGTTCTTATTGGGGGAATGATTGTATTCTTGATATTTTCAAATCTTATTTTTTTTACGGGCGACCTCGATGGTACTATAGGAACGGCTAATATTCCTAAGGAGTATTTAGATATTAATACCAAGTATTTCAACGACAAAGACGTTTATTCCATTCTTTCCTATCCAAATATTCCTTATGAATCCAACGTGTGGAACATTAATCGAAATGTTAAGGTCTTTCCACAGATCACATATTTTAAACACCTTTTTCTGTCACAATCCGTCATTTTCAATGCATATTTTGTTTTCTTAGATAGAAAGAATGATCTATTTTTATTTAAAGATACTTTCGCTTTCAACGATAAATTCAAGTTCACCGATAATTTTGATAATAAAATTGACCAAATGAATGTTAGGTACATCCTAATTCAAAAGGATTTATTTGACATATTAAATATAGACAAAAATGTTGGGTATCAGAAATATATTTCTTACTTTAAGAGTAATGACCATTATATTCTCAGAGAAGACAATCAGTATTTTAGTTTGTATGAGAATAAGAACTACAACCCTCTTATTCTTGGAGAAATGTCAAT